>JAFGPH010000293.1 GCA_016926135.1 Deltaproteobacteria bacterium | reverse complement strand
TGGTTTCCTTTCTCCCTGAGATCCACAGGGACGACAAGAAGCTCAAGCTTCGCCTTTCCGACCTCCTTTCTGAGAAATACCTTTTCACGGATCAGGATTGGGCTGAAATAGAACTGGTGCTTCTCCGGGGTGATATCCTTCAAATAGAAAAGCTCTTGTCGGGGAAGGACGTAGAGGTGGAATACACCCTTTACGGGAAGGACTTCTGGAAGGAACAGATCAAAACGCCCAAGGAAGTGCCCGTGTTCTTCTCCGAGGCGTTCGACGCCTTTGTCTCCGAAGGGCTCTCCCCGGCAAACCTGGAACGCCTCTATCAAGCCTATTACATCCATGCCCTGGAGACAACCGCCAGCCCTTTCCTGAGAGCCTACCTGCGCTTTGAGAAGGATCTGAGGAATATCGTTGCGGCGATCAGGGCCCGGAGAAACGGACTTCCGCCTTCCGAAAACATTGTGGGCGAGGGCGATCTCATAGACACCCTCGGCCGGAGCACTGCCGAAGATTTCGGGTTGAGCGCCGAGTACCCCTGGATCGAGAAGCTGATCACAGCCAGGGAACCGGTGGAAACCGAGGAAGCCATTGAACAGATTGTCTGGGACACCCTGGATGAGAAGACCGAGCACATGGATTTTGACTTTGATGTCGTCCTGGCTTATCTCGTGAGGCTCCATATTCTGGAGAGAAACCTTGCACTCAGCGAGGAGAGAGGCAAGGACGTCGTCAGGCAACTGGAGGAATTGTAATATGTCGCATGCGATGGGAAAAATCGTGGCGGGTTACGGTAACATGCTTACCGCCTCTTTTGACACCAGTGTTCGCCAGAATGAAGTGGCCTACGTGGTCAGCGAAGAAGGCCGTATGAAATGCGAGGTAATCCGGGTGAGGGATAACCTCTGCTACATGCAGGCATTCGAAGACACAAGGGGAGTGAAGGTGGGGGACCAGGTGGAGTTCACCAAGGACCTCCTCGTCGCCGAACTCGGCCCCGGACTCCTGGGCCAGATTTACGATGGGCTCCAGAATCCCCTCCCCAAACTGGCCGCACAGTGCGGTCTATTCCTGAAACGCGGGGTATACTTGCAGAGCCTTGATCGCACCACAAAATGGGACTACACCCCTGTGGCGAAGGCGGGCGACGTGGTCGAGGCAGGGGATGTGCTGGGTACGGTCCCCGAAGGCATCTTCACCCACAAAGTCTTTGTACCCTTCAATTTCATCGGCAAGGCTGAGGTGAAGAAGGTGGTCGGACCGGGTTCCTATACCGTGGCTGAAGTCATCGCGCAGGTGCAAGATGAAAACGGTCAGGTCCGCGAACTCAACATGATCCAGGAGTGGCCCATCAAGGTCGCCTTGCGTCATTACAAGCAACGCCTTCTCCCCGTGGAACCCCTTGTCACCGGTTGCCGGATCATCGATACCTTCTACCCTGTAGCCAAAGGGGGGACCGCCTGCATCCCCGGACCCTTCGGCTCCGGCAAGACGGTCCTCCAGCAAATCATCTCCCGCTATGCGGATGTGGACGTCATCATCGTTGCGGCATGCGGGGAACGCGCCGGTGAGGTGGTGGAGACCCTGCGCGATTTTCCTCACCTGATTGATCCTTACACGGGCAAGACCCTGATGGAACGGACCATCATCATCTGTAACACCTCGTCCATGCCCGTGGCTGCCAGGGAGGCTTCCATCTACACGGCCATCACCCTGGGAGAGTACTACCGTCAAATGGGGAGGGGTGTCCTGATCCTGGCGGATTCCACTTCCCGATGGGCACAGGCCCTTCGCGAGATGAGCGGCCGTCTGGAGGAGATCCCCGGCGAGGAGGCGTTCCCCGCGTACCTTCAGTCCAGGATAGCGGATTTCTATGAGAGGGCAGGACTCGTTGAACTCCAGGACGGATCCGAGGGTTCGGTGAGCATTATCGGCACGGTCTCCCCTGCGGGTGGAAACTTCGAAGAACCGGTGACACAGGGCACCCTGGCGGTGGTCGGTGCCTTTCTGGGCCTGACCTGGGCCAGGTCCAACGCCCGCCGATTCCCGGCCATCGATCCCCTCATCTCCTGGTCGAAATACCCGGAGCAGATGAAGGAGACCCTGGATAAGATCGATCCTTCCTGGGTGCAAAAGATCAAGGAGGCCCAGCGCCTCATCTATGACGGGAACGAGGTCAAGAAGCGCATGGACGTGGTCGGCGAGGAGGGCACCTCCCTGGCAGACTTCATCCTTCAACTCAAGGCGGAATTCCTGGATGCCGTCTTCCTCCAGCAGAACGCCTTTGATCCCGTGGATGCCGCCAACAACATGGAACGCCAGGTCTATGTCTTTAACAAGGTAGACCAGATCCTGAAAAAGGAGATCCAGGCCAAAGACAAGGATGATGCAAGGGATATCTTCTTCAGGCTGACTGCTCTGTTCAGAAACTGGAATTCCTCGGAGTGGCAGAAGGAAGACTTCCAAGGTTACGAAAAGCAGATCAACGAATTCTTAGGGGGTTAGAGCTGTGAGAGAGATCATCACCAAGATCCGTGAGATCACCGGCAATATTGCGACCCTGGACGCTTCGGGCATTGGACTTGGGGAACTGGCCGTTATCGAGTCTCCGGGAAAGAAGACGCTGGGCCAGGTCATCCGGATATCAGGAGGCTCGGTTGCCCTCCAGGTCTTCGGAGGCACAAAAGGGCTCTCCACCAATGACAAGGTCCGTTTTCTCGGACACCCGATGCAGGTCAAATACGGCCCTTCCATACTGGGTCGAGTCTTCAGCGGCGGCGGCGTTCCCATTGACGGGGGCCCGGAACCCATGGAGGAGGATATCCCGATCGGCGGCCCCTCTTTCAACCCTGCGAACCGGATCATCCCCAAGCAGATGATCCGCACCAACATCCCCATGATCGATGTCTTCAACTCCCTCGTGGTGAGCCAGAAACTGCCCATCTTTTCCATCCCCGGCGAGCCATACAACCAGGTCCTTGCGCGGGTAGGGATGCAGGCCGAGGCCGACATCATCATCCTCGGCGGCATGGGGCTCAAGTTCGATGACTTTACCTTCTTCCGTCGCACCTTCGAAGAAAGCGGGGTCATGAACCGGGTCATCATGTTCATCCATCTTGCCTCGGACCCCGTGGTGGAATGCCTGCTGGTGCCAGACATGGCCCTGGCCGTGGCAGAGCGCTTTGCCGAATCAGGCAAACGCGTGCTGACCCTTTTGACGGACATGACCAACTTCTCGGACGCCTTGAAGGAGATTTCCATTTCCATGGAGCAGATCCCCAGCAACCGCGGCTATCCTGGCGATCTCTACTCTCAGTTGGCATCACGTTACGAGAAGGCGGTCGATATCGAAGGCCTGGGTGATATCACCATCCTGGCCGTCACCACCATGCCCGGCGACGACGTGACCCACCCTGTACCGGACAATACCGGATATATTACAGAAGGACAATTCTACCTCCACAACGGCGTGATCGACCCCTTCGGATCCCTCAGCCGGCTCAAGCAGAATGTGGTCTCCAAGGTCACCCGGCAGGACCACAATGATATCATGAACACCATGATCCGCCTCTATTCAGACTGCCGGGAATCTCGAAACAAGATCGCTATGGGGTTCAAACTCTCCAAATGGGATGAAACGCTCCTCGCGTATGGCAACGATTTTGAAAAGGAACTGATGGACTTGAACGTGAACATTCCGATCGAACAGGCGCTCGACCTGTGTTGGGACATCCTCGCGAGGCATTTCGAGCCTGTCCAGACCGGCATGAAAGATCACCTGATCAAGGAATTCTGGCCCAAAGAAAAGACGTTGAAGAAGGCCGCCTGATCCCGGTTGGGTTGAGAAGAGATGGCTGAGAAACTTAAATACAACAAGACGGCACTCAAGGCCCAGCGGGATGCGAGGACCAAATACGAGAAATTTCTCCCCATCCTGCAATTGAAAAAAATGCAGCTGCAGATCGTGATCCGACAGTTGGAGCCGGTGATCGAGGAAAAGCGACGGGCGCTCCAAGAGACGGCGAACCGAATTCAGGCCTGGTCCCACTTCCTGACCGACCCTTCGGTGGACATCCACGACTTCCTGGCCATCCGGGAGGTGGTCACCCACACGGACAATATTGCCGGTGTGGATGTGCCTGAATTCAGGGAGGTGGTCTTCGGCGAACGCCCTTACTCCCTCTTTGCCACCCCCTCCTGGCTGGATACCGCCATCCTCGCCCTTCGAAGGCTCATCTTCCTGCGAGAGGAACTGCGTCTCCTTCTTCAAAAGGAAGCTCTGATTCGAGAAGAACTCCGGACCACCACCCAGCGATGCAACCTCTTTGAGAAGAAGCTGATTCCGGAGCTCAAGGAGAACATTCGAAGGATCAGGATCTTCCTGGGGGACGAGGAGACCGCGGCGGTGGCCAGGGCAAAAATGGCCAAGGCCAAGATTCAGCAGAGCGAGGCGCCCAAGACATGATAGTCCGGATGAACAAGATCACCTTCATCGGGATGGAAACCGAAAAAGAGCGCTTTTTGCAGCGCCTCCAGGATATCGGCGTTACCCACCTCATCCATCCCTACGAACCCATCGAGGCACAGGACATTGCCAAGGAATTGGCTCGTGTGACGGAGACACGCAAATTCCTGGCATCCAGGGCCGCCGGGGAAAAGCCCGAAAAACCCCTCTCTTCCCGGGAAATCTGTGAGAAAAGGGAGATCCTGGCCCAGAGGGAATCACGCCTCCAGGCAGAGATGCTTTCCCTCAGAAAAGAAATCGCCCTGCAAGAGGCCTGGGGAGAATTCAAGGTCGAGGACCTTGACGCGTTGCGCCAGAGGGGTGTCCATATCCACTTCTACAAGGTCTCCCAGAAGGCCTTTGATTCCTTGCCTCTCGGAGACGTCTACCACCAGGTCATCAGCGTACATCGTGGAGAAATCTGCTTCGTGACCCTTTCAGTGGAGCCCTCACCCCTCAATATCCCTGAAGATAAGATCGCATCCAGGAGCCTCTCCACCCTGGAGGGAGAACTGAACCTCAAGCGGGAAGAACTGAAAGAGATTGAGGGGGAGTACGTCAGACTGGCCGCGCATCTGGATGCCATCATGAAGAGTGAGGCCGAACTCACGGATCTCCTGGCCTACCACAGGGCGATTCTCAACGCAGGGACGGAATTGGAAGGCCTTCTCTTTGTCGTCAGGTGTTGGTCGCCCATTCCGGCCTCCGAGCTGGTGAACAAGATCGGAGCGGACTTCACCCTTTATCACTACAGCGAAGAACCGACCGATGAGGACCGCGTTCCTGTGCTCATGCACAACCCACCCGCCCTGGACTCGGGTGAAGACCTCGTCAGGGTATATTCCCACCCCAGCTACCAGGACTTCGACCCGAGCGGACTGGTCTTGTATTGCTTCGCCGTGTTCTTCGGCATGATCGTGGGAGACGCCGGCTACGGATTCAGCCTCCTGGCCGTCACCTTTCTTCTTCACAGGAAATTCAAGAGCGACTCACCCTTCGCCGTTCGTTTTTTCCGGCTCATGTATCTCTTGGGCGCATCCACTTTCGTTTACGGGATCCTCAGCGCAGGCTACTTCGGCATCAGCCTGTCTCCGGAAAATCCCCTGGCCCGCTTCAGCCTCTTGGACTACAATTCCCAAGAGGGGCAGAATCAGGTCATGATCCTTTCCATCCTCATAGGGATGATTCATATCTCGCTCTCCCTCATCATCAGATTCAAGAAAACCCGTGATCTCGCCGCACTGGGCTGGGTCCCGGTGATCTGGGGGGGATATTTCCTGGTGAGCAGCCAGATGGGAAAAGGCGTGGACAACCCCCCGGCCCGTTACGTGCTCATCTTTGGTCTCGTTGTGGTATTCCTCTTTTCATCCAACCGCAAGAATATCCTCCTGAGGCTGCTGGAAGGGCTAAACGGCCTGCTCGGCATTGTCCAGATATTCTCGGATGTGCTCTCTTACCTCAGGCTCTTCGCCCTGGGCATCGCGACGGTTTACATGGCCCAGACATTCAACATGCTGGCCGACGATATCGTGAAGGGGATACCTTACCTGGGATATATCTTTGCCGTTCTGATCCTGGTTTCAGGCCATCTGGTCAATCTCATGCTGGCCATCATGGGTGGAGTGATTCATGGGCTCAGGCTCAACTTCCTGGAATGGTATCGGTGGTGTTTCGTAGGGGACGGGCTGGTTTACAAACCCTTTCGTATTATCAAATCACGTGAATAAGAAGAGGAGATGTTAGGCATGGACGTTTACACAATGCTTGGTTACGCAGGTTGTGCATGTGCAGTGGGGCTTTCAGCCTTGGGGAGTTCCATCGGCTGCGGGATTGCGGGCGCTGCATCCCACGGTGTCATGGCCAAAGTGGAGGAAGGACACGGCAAGTTCATCGGTATTTCCGCAGCCCCTTCCTCCCAGACCATCTACGGCATCGTCCTGATGTTCGTCATGCTGGGCAAGGTCAAGGCAGCGGCCGGCCTGGGCCTGCTGGGTATCGGCCTTTTCTGCGGGATTGGCATCATGACCTCGGCGATTTACCAGGGAAAGGTGGCAGCCACAGCGATTCTGTCTTCATCCAAGAAGCCTGAGATATTTGGAAAGTGCTTCGCGGCGGTAGGTATCGTTGAGAGTTTTGCCCTGTTCGCCATGGTGTTCGGACTGATCATCACGGGCAACATCTAAGGGCTGGCCACCGGGCCTTGCCGCCTCAATGATCATGATTCGGCGGTCCTCGAGAAAATATAATTTGATCACGGGGGCCGCCGATCTTCTATCCAATGCCCGCTTTTAGGCCTTCACGCCCTTTTCCAGGTAGGGATCCCTTAGCCCTTTCTTGTAGATCTTTCCCGAACCCGTTCTGGGGAGGCTCTCCAGAAAGTCCAGGCTCTTGGGCGCCTTGTAGTGCGCAAGATGCCGCTTGCAGAAGGTGATGATTTCCTGGGATGTGGCCGTTCGACCCGGCTTTAGCACGACGCAGGCCTTCACGGCTTCGCCCCAGTGGGGGTCCGGCACTCCGATCACCGCCGCTTCCAGAATGTCAGGGTGCATATAGAGCACATTCTCCACCTCAGTGGAGTAAACGTTTTCCCCTCCTGTGAGGATCATGTCCTTTTTCCGGTCCACGATGGTGACGTACTCTTCGCCGTTCACCACAGCCAGATCCCCCGTGTAGAGCCACCCGTCCCGAATCGCCTTGCTCGTCTCCTCGGGTAGGTTCCAGTACCCGGGGGTGACGATATCTCCTTTGACGATGATCTCCCCCACCTGTTTGTTGTTTCTCGCCACCTCCTTGCCCTGCTCGTCCACTACCCTGAGTGAGACATTGATGAATTCCCTGCCTGTGCTTGCCTTGTAAGCAAGTTGTTCTTCCCAGGGCAGCTTCTTGAGGTGATCCTTGAGGATCGACATGGTCAGGTATGGACTCGTCTCGGTCATGCCGTAGGTCTGGATGTAGTCGCACTTGAAGGTATCGATGATCTTTCTCACCACCTCTGGCGCTATGGGGGCCCCGCCGCTCAGGATCACCCTCAGGCTGGAATAATCGGTCTTCCCGGCCTCCGGATGGTTCACCATCATATTGAGCATCGTGGGAATCAGGTTGCTGATGGTCACCTTCTCCTTCTGGATGAGGTGGAGGGATGTCAGGACGTCAAAGGCGGGCAGAAGGATGTGTTTCCCCCCGACCCAGGTGATGGCAAAGGTGGCCCAGGCGTCTGCAAGGTGGAAGAGCGGCGCCGCATGAAGCCAATGATCCCTGTCCGTGAGATGGAGATCCGCAATCGTACCCAGGGCGTGGGCCTTCACGTTCTTGTGGGTCAGCATGACTCCTTTGGGCCGCCCTGTGGTCCCGCTGGTATAGTAGAGATGGGCCACCTCATCATCCTTGATCGACAATGCAGGTGGTGGTGTCTCCCTTTGTGCCGCCAAGAGATCTTCATAGACGATTTCCTCGACACCCAGGCCGACCTTTCCACTCGCCTGCGTCCAGATGACCATTTCCAGCCCTGGAACCCCGGCAGGGAGATCCTTGACCTTGTCTCCGAAAACACCCTGGGCAATCAGAATTCGCGCCCCGCTGTCGTTCAGGATCATGGCGAGTTCCCTTGGCGAGAGCCTGTAATTGAGTGGCACCAAGATGAGCCCGGTGTGGGCGGCCGCGAAATACGCCTCCAAAAAGACGTGACAATTCTCGTGAAGGATGGCGGCCCGATCTCCCCTCTTCAGCCCAAGGCGGAGCAAGCCCTGGGACAACCTCCACACCCGACCCGCAAACTCTCGGTAGTTCAGTCTCGTGTCGCCACAGACGACAGCCTCTCGCTCAGGATACAGCTTCAATGCCTTCGGCAGCAGTTCATTGAGGGGCATACTTTCCGTCCTCCTGAATTCCACGTGATCTTGATTGTACGGATCATGAAAGACTGAGACTGCTCGCGGAGGTCCGACGGCTACCCCTGGGGGAGCCCGCCGCTCAGATGCGAACAAGAATGGCCTTTCGGCAACACCACCATCATTATTCTAGACTTGAGCCTGCAGAAAAATCAAGTCCTTTGCTTTTCTCTCACTTGGAAGTGCCCGTTCACTTTTCGAAATTCCTGTTGACACCCCCTACCCCGTTTGCTAAAAAACCCTTGCGGAGCCAGCCATTTGTTTCCGTAACGGCCCTTGTGGGCCGCAGCTTGAGGACCATTCGCAGGCGCATTCCCGGACAACACGATGAGGGGGACTGCGTTGTGAGCAGGCGTCAACGTATCTAGCTTTCACCTTAGACCTGGAAGATCCCCTTCCCCACCTTCGGTGGGACCGAAGGGCACTCCCGCACAGGATTAAGAAACCACATTCCATGAAGGAGGTTTCCCCATGAGGAAAGCTATGCACGTACCTCTCTGGCCAGTCCTTTTCTGCTTGGTCGGAGCCTTGTGTCTCGGCGGCTGTGCAACGGCCGAGAAGTCCGCCAGCAGCGCGGCCAAACCCGAAATCGAATGGCAAGTCGCTCCCGAAGCAAAGGTCACCCAGTTTGAACAGAAGGTGGGAACCCACCAAAAGGATCCGGCCCTCGTCTTTACTGTCGCGATCCAGAACGTGGCCACCAAACCAATGCGGTATCGCCTGAATATCTTCCTGCTCGATATGGACAAGGGGTCCGGTTCTCTCATCCCCGTCAAGGGCAAACCTCCTGTGGTGCAGCCGGGCAAGACCGAAACCGTCAAGATCCCCTTTATCAAGACCGACAAGGAATCCAAGAAGATGCTCGTCGTTGTGAAGGAAGTGAGCTATTAGAGGATGACCTCGGCAGCACCCTGCTTGCTTTCACTGAACGAAATTTCTTAAGGAGGGAACGGGTATGAAGAAACGGACCATGGTGTCACTCCTGAGTGTTCTGTTCATCGGGCTCATGCTGGCGTTTTTCCCCCATGGGGCCCTGGCCAAGACCGAGTTCATTTCCATCAGCACAGGGGGAACCGGAGGCGTCTACTATCCATACGGCGGCGGTCTTGCCGAAATCTGGACGAAGTATGTCAAAGGCGTGCGCGCCGTTGCCGAAGTGACGGGCGCATCGGTGGAGAACACCAAACTCTGCGACAAGGGAGAAACCCTGTTCGGCCTAATCATGAATGACGTTGCCTACCAGGCTTACAATGGGATCGGAAAATTCGACAAAAAGCCGCAAAAAATCTTGGGCATGCTTCAAATGTACCCCCACCATTACCATGTGGTGGCGCTCAAGAAAGTGCCCATGAACACCATTTACGATCTAAAGGGAAAAAAGGTTTCCGTCGGCGCGCCGGGAAGCGGTACCGAATTTAAGACGAATCTCATCCTTCAAGAGGCCCTCGGCATTCCCTACTCTTCATTCAATGTACATCGCCTCTCCTTTACGGAGACCGCCAATGCCTTGAGAGATGGGATCATCGATGTCGGCTTCTGGGATGTGGCGGCGCCTACCTCCTCGATCATGGATCTATCCACCACCCATGACATCAAGATCATTCCCTTCTCCGAGGAGGATATCCAAAAAATTGTGAAGAAATTCCCCTTCTATTCCGAATTTCTCCTCCCAGCCAATACCTACAGGGGACAGGACTCTGCTGTCCGGAATCCCTCGGTCTGGAATACACTCATCGCCAACGCGAAAGTCGACGCCGACCTCGTGTACCAACTCACCAAAGCGGTGTTTGAACATCACGACTACATGGTAAAAATTCACCCTTTCGCGAAGTACACAACCCCTGAAAATGCTGTGACTCACTCGGTGATTCCCTTGCATCCAGGGGCCATACGGTATTACAAGGAGAGGGGCATCACAGTCCCACAACGCTTGATGCCCAAGTAAGGCCGACCCGGCACGGTCTCAGGCGCATCGCGGGCCTGGTCCTTGAACCGGAGGGTCAGGCCTGAAGGGGTCGGCTGCAATGAGGCGTGAATACTTCATCCTGTTTACCGCGTTCTTGTTCCTCATTGTCGCGACCACCGTGCGGTCCGGAGACAGGCCGACGCTCCTGGTTCTCGATCACAAGAGCAAAGAAATCATTCTGAAAGAGCCTTTCGCTTACGGCCATTCTTTCACCATCCGGTACATCCACTCCGTGGACCGCTCCCCTGTGTTTGAGGTGTTCACCGCCGAAAAGGGAGAAGGCCTCGTTCTCAAGGAGACCTATTTCAGGATGTTCGGCGCCGGCATGGGACACTGGGAAGGCCATGGCAAAATCGTCCAGGAGGACGGGTGGATCAAGATCCAGGCCATCAACCGGTCCCTTGAGACCTTCATCCTGCGCGTAGGAAGCCCGGAAGTGGCCCACACGATATTGATGGATGAAAGGGAGTGGAATCTTTCTCAGATAGCGCCGGGCCGCAGGGTTGTCATCATGATCTCCGAGGAATAAGCGAACCCTCTTGCGCCGCGCGGCATCCGAATTCACGATCGCACGGAGTCTATCCATGGCTATCAAAAGAAATGACGGATCCCAAGCGAGAGAAAGCGCGCAAAGCGGAAAACGCTCGCTGAGAGGGTTTACGGCCCTCTTTGTCACCACCACGGCCATCCTTCTTTCCCTCTTTCAGCTTTACACGGCAGGCATTTCCCCCCTGGCGGCCATGTATCAGCGATCCGTGCACCTTGTCCTCATCATGGTCATGGCCTTTGCCCTCATACCACCCACCAAAAAGGTTTCTCGGCATCGCTTCGACATGTATCTGGCCTTCGACTGGTTTCTCATCCTCTTGGCTTTTCTCGTAGGTGCCTACATTTGGATAGAGTACAGCGCCATCATCGAAAGACAGGGGGATTGGACCCTGCCGGACGTCTTTCTGGGCATTGTTGCCATTCTCCTGGTCATGGAAGCCACCCGTCGAGCCATAGGTCTTTTCATGTCCTTGATCGCCGCCGCCTTTCTCCTCTATGCCTACTTCGGCCCGTATATGCCCACTCTCTTCGCCCATAAAGGCTACAGCGTGGAGAGAATCTCCACCACTCTTTACCTCACCACGGAAGGCATCTGGGGTCTTCCCATCGGCGTGGCAGCCACCTTTGTCTTTGTTTTCGTGCTCCTTGGGGCATTTCTGGAACGATCAGGAGGAGGGGATTTCTTCATTGATCTGGCCTACAGTCTGACCGGGCGGATGACCGGCGGCCCGGCAAAAACGGCGGTTGTGGCCAGCGGTTTCCTGGGCTCCGTATCCGGATCGGCCGTTGCCAACGTCGTCACCACGGGATCTTTTACCATACCGATGATGAAAAAAGTTGGATATCCGCCCCATGTCGCAGGCGCCGTTGAGGCGGCAGCCAGTACCGGGGGCCAACTCATGCCCCCCATCATGGGCGCTGGGGCTTTTCTGATGGCCGAGTTCACCAACACGTCTTACGTGTACATCATCAAGATCTCTCTGGTCCCTGCGATCCTGTACTATCTCACCGTGCTGTTCTTCGTCCATTTCGAGGCAAAGAAGATGCAACTCGTCCCCTCCGCGAGGGAGGATCTGCCCAAGCTCTGGCGAACGCTTAAAGACGGGCTTCATTTTCTCATTCCCGTAGCGATTCTGATCTATGTCCTCGTCAACAACTACAGCCCCACCATGGCCGGGTTTATCGCCGTTGTTTCCACCGTTGCCGCGGCCATGGTGCGCAAATCCACACGCCTGAACCTGAAGGACATCTTGGGGGCCCTGGAGGCAGGCGCAAAAAAGGCGGTGATGGTCTCAGTGGCCTGTGGATGTGCGGGAATTATTGTCGGCTGCGTCAGCCTAACAGGGTTGGGTTTGAAGTTCTCCAGCATGGTCGTATCGCTCTCGGGAGGGAGCCCCTTCCTGGCGATCCTGCTCATCGGCGCAGCCTCTCTGGTGCTGGGTGTGGGCCTCCCTGTCACAGCATCCTATATTGTTTTAGTGATTCTCGCCGGGCCGGCTTTGATGGATCTGGGCCTCCCCATTCTGGTCGCCCACATGATTGTGTTCTGGTACAGTCAGGATGCGAATGTCACCCCTCCCGTCGCCCTGGCATCTTTCGCCGGAGCAGGCGTTGCGGGCGCCTCGCCGATGCGGTGTGCCTTTTCATCCTGGAAGATCGCCAAGGGTCTCTACATCATCCCCATCGTTATGGCCTACCGGCCCCTTCTTGGAAACGGGCCCCCGGAACAGGTAATCCTCACCATGGCCGTCACCGCCCTCGGGTTGGTCGCCTTCGCCGCCTGCCTGGAGCGCTACCTGCTGAGAAATCTTTCCATCCTTGAAGCGGTCATCGTGGGAGTTGCCGCATTGGCAATGTTCTGGCCCATTTACTGGCTGAGCATCACCGGCGCTTTATTCTTTCTGGCCCTGCTCACATCTCAATGGCTTCAGGCCCGGCGATCAGCCGCAGCGGCATAGAGCACCGGCCCGGACTTCCCCCTCATCCGTCATTTTGATGATTTCGTATCCTGCGTGAAGGCGTATAGAACCGATATGCCTGCTAGACAACCCGCGCAAAGGAGAAACCCGACGGCAAAAGCCTCCTGCCCCCTTGACGCCGCCGGATAAAAGGCCTGCATCACTTTCCCGAGACCCTGTAAAAACACGGCAGGGCCCATCATGGTGAAGAAGTTGATCCCCGTCATGGCTGTCCCTGCCATCTGAAGTGGCATGAGTTCCTTGATATGGGTGTACATCAGCGAGCCGGTGCCCCGCATGAGCCCGTAACAGAGAAAGATGACGGCGAAGACCCAGGGGAGGGTCCCCGCCTCGATCAGGGCCAGCCCGCCGGTGAGAGCAGAAAAACCCACGAGGCCCCCCGCCACGATCCACTTGCGCGTCTTGAAAAGCCTGTCAGAGAGTATACCCCAGAGGGTGGGACCGATGAGAAAACCGGCATTCATGAGCAGGATGAGATGTCCGCACAGCATCGGAGAGAATCCCATGGCTTCCATCAGGTAGGGTCCGGCCCAGAGAGTTTGAAAGGCGCCGAATACACCGTAGCTTGCCATGCTGCTGATAGAGATGATCCAGAATTCCTTCTTTTTCAGCAGAAGACGGAGGTGCGAAGTGCTTCCGCTCGCCGTGGACGGACTCGCATCGCCCGAAGACGATGGCGCGGACTTGGCAGGCCTGTCCCTTACGACAACGTAGAAAGCGGCTACTACAAGAAGGTTTGTCAAGGCAATCATCCTGAACGCAGGGCGCCAGCCCATGAGATCCACCAGGAATACGAAGGGCGAGGTTGCAGCCATGTTCCCGAGGGTTCCTATAGAGAAGACGATTCCCGATAGGGTTGCAAAACGCAAAGGGCCAAACCACACCGTAAGGAGCTTGAGGGTTCCCATCAGGTTGCAGGCCATGCCCACTCCCAGGATTACCCTCCCCACCAGCCCGGTGCCAAAGCCCTGAGCCCAGGAAAACAGGAACGCCCCCCCGATTCCGATCAGAGAGAGGCATCCCATCATCCGCCTCGGCCCGATACGATCCAGAAGCAGGGTGATCGGGATCTGGGTCAGGGCAAAACCATAGAAGAAAGCCCCTGAAAGCAAGCCCAATTGCTCCGTGTCCAGGACCAGGTCCACAACGAGGGTGGGGGCGATGACGGCGTTGGCGGCGCGGTAGAACTGGGACAGAAAAAAATTCGATGATGCAATCAAGAAGACAATCCAGCGATAAGGGAGGGGGCCGCTCATCGATCGAGTCGTGAGAAGAGGTCGCAGTTGATTCGGCATGGACCGGAGAAGGATACGCTCGGTATCATCGATCGAAGCCTATGAGCGACGGATCATAGTCCGCCACTTGTTCGTAACCCAGCAGGTTCAGCAGGGTGGCGGCTATATTGGTCAGGCCGGGGTTTTCCAAGGAGGCCATTCTGTACTCCCCCCTGTACCCCGGGTCATAGATGGCGAAAGGCACGGGATTCAGAGAGTGCGCGGTTCTCACCTTCCTTTCACCCTTCTTGTCAATGCTGAACATCTCATCCGCGTTACCGTGATCTGAGGTCACCACAGCGATGCCCCCCAGTTCTTCGACCACTCCCAGCAGCTCCCCGACACACTCATCTACGGTTTCCACAGCGATGACTGCGGCTTCCATCACCCCCGTATGCCCCACCATATCTCCGTTTGCGAAGTTGAGGCGGCCGAAGCGGAAATCCCCCCCCTTCAGCATCGCGATCGACCTCTCCGTGATCTCCAGAGCTTTCATCCGGGGGGTCTTGTCAAATTCGACCCTGTCGGAAGGGATCTCAACATATTCCTCCAGGGAAGAATCGATAGTCCCTGAACGGTTCCCGTTCCAGAAGTACGTGACATGTCCAAATTTCTGTGTCTCGGAGATGGCGAAACTCCTGACCCCCTCCGAGCACAGGTATTCACCGATGGTACGGTCGATGGCTGGCGGCCACACCAGAAAATTCGGCGGCATGTGGGTGTCCCCATCGTATTCCATCATCCCCGCGTAAAGAATGTCCGGAAGGGGTCCCCGGTCGAATTCCCGGAACTCCTTTTCCGTGAAAGCGCGGGATATTTGAATCGCCCGGTCCCCCCTGAAATTGAAGAATACGACCGTATCCCCATCCACAACGGGCCCAACCGGCCGCTGCGTCCCATCCACGATCACAAAGGGGTCCATGTACTGATCGGTCATGTGGGGGTCTTCCCGGTAGAAGGCCTTGATCGCTTCTTCGGCTGACCGGAAGGCACGGCCCCGGCCCAGGACATGGGCATCCCATCCGCGCTTCACGATGTTCCAGTCCGCATTGTAGCGATCCATGGTGACCTTCATTCGGCCGCCTCCCGAGGCGATGCCGTAGTCAAGTCCGCGTTCCGCAGAGATCTGCGCAAGCCTCTGCTCGGTGGGAATGATATAATCGAGAGCGGATCTTTCCCCCACATCCCTTCCGTCCAGGAGGGCATGAACGCGAACCCTGGGCAGTTCCAGTGTGGCGCATTCCGCAATCAGTCTGTAAAGTTGATCTATGTGGGAATGAACGTTTCCGTCGGAAAGAAGCCCTATGAAGTGCACCGTCGAGCCCCTTTTCGCCCGATCCACAATTCCCTTCCAGAGATCTGTCTGGAAGATCTTCCCTGTCTCCAGTGCGCTGTTGACCAGCCGGGCACCCTGATCGAACACCCTCCCCGCCCCGAGTGCATTGTGACCCACTTCGCTGTTTCCCATGTCCTCATCGGAAGGAAGTCCAACGGCGGTGCCGTGGGCCCTGAGTTGGACGTAGAGCCGAGAGGCCATGAGGCGATCAAGATGAGGTGTCCTGGCCATGAACACCGCGTTGGTCTCGTCCTGACTACCAATTCCGATTCCATCCATGATGATGAGGAGCAGCGGACCCTTGCATCCATGGTAGGAATGAAGCCGCTTCAGTGACAATCCCGGTTGATTCATTCTTGTTCTTCCTTTTCGGGTTTCGCGTCCGAGTTAGCAGGAGGGGCAAGGGGTAAGGTCACGATAAACGTCGTTCCTCTCTCCACTTCGCTCTGCACTTCAATGGTCCCGCCATGGTCATGCGCATTCTGGTGTGCGATGAAAAGACCCAGGCCCGTGCCACTGTGCATACGGCTCTTGTGTTTCGTCGTGAAATAGGGGTCAAAGATCTTTTCGATCATGGAAGGATGGATACCCGGTCCATTGTCTGAGATCTCGATAACGATACTCCTGCCCCGTCTGCTTTCAGGGCCCAGCCGCGTTTTGATCTCTATTCTACCCCTGTTTGGGGAAAACTCCACCGCATTGGAGAGGAGGTTTAAGACGACCTGTTTCATCTTTTCCGAATCCATCCAGACTGTACCCACATGGTCATCGAAATGGCAAATCACATCGATCTTCTTGGCCTTGCTCTGGGGCGACACGAGAAGAACCATCTTCTCAATGAGGCCGTGAAGGTCGCCAGCCCCGAAATGGGACTCCCTTGTCTTCACAAGATCCAGGAGCTCTGTGATGAGATCATTGACCCGCCTGGTCTCCTCCACGGCGATCCGGTGGAAACTGTTTCGAAACTCCTCATCGTCGTACTTCTGGGGTAGAAGTTGAATGAAGGTTCCTATGGCGGTCATGGGGTTCTTGATCTCATGGGCCAATCTGGCGGAAAGATTCCCCAGGAAAGAGAATTTCTCCACCCTGCTCAGAAGCGTCTGGGAGCTTTTCAATTCCTCCATTTGCTCCTGCAAGGTGCGGTAAAGCCTTGCGTTCTCGATGGCAATCGCGATCTGAGGGGCAAAAACCCCCAGGGTGTCTCGAGTCTCCTCAGGGACACCATTGCCGTCTATGGCGTCCGTGGCAATGACCCCGATCACCTTGGACCTCGTGATCAAGGGTACGACATAGATGGAACTCGGCTTCCCGTAACTCAGGAGAACGTTGTTTTCCCGCAGGCCGGCGCTCCTTACCTGAGGAATGTACTCCGCCTGCCCTGTATTCGTCACCCTTGCGAGTATGTTATTCAGCCTTATGAGGGGAACCCTGTAGTTTTTCACTTCACCGGGAACATCGCCGGTAAACCCCACGGCGTGCAGATACTCAAGACAATCCTCCTTCTCGTTTACAAGCATGATCATGGCACGGTTGATCTGGCAGACCGTGGAGAGCAGGTTCATGATGACGGAGAGGAGTTGTTCCAGGTCAAGTACGGAAAGGATAGCCTTTCCGGTCTCCTGGATTGCCACGAGTTGCTTGATCCTTTTGTTGAGTTCGGAATTGAGGCGATTTACTTCCTCATACTTGCGCTCAATCACCTGCTTGTCTTCCTCCATCTCCGCAATGATTTCCATCAACATGGACTTGGAGGTGAACAGGCGGGAAAAGATCTCGGAGAGTTTGTTTCTGATAGGCCATTTCAGGTGATACTCACAGAAAGGGGCTCCTTCAAAATAGCAGCACTTCTCCTTCAGCGTGAGGGGCCTGCCGCCCCAGACGAGGGGCATGAAGGTGTAAACGCCCTGATTATTCATACAGATGTCTTTGGTGGCCTTCATCTTGGGGTTCCAATGCAATCGGACAACGGCACCGTTTCTTCTGAGTTCGACGACCTCCACTCTCTTGTTTCGATTGAACTTGTCATTCAGTCTCTGGGCGTGCTTAACGGCCCGCTTCGAGGACCATAGGGCCTTCACGATGATGCTCTGGGCGTAGCCCAGGGAGATGTTTTCAACGGCATACCTCGCGATCTTGTAAGCAGCAAGGTCATCCACAAGGATTTCTTTGGCCCTCTCATAAAGCTTGGCGATAACCGCACACGGAATCCAGTTGTTCGGGTCTTTCAGGAAGCCCTCGGGATCGGAAAGAGAGTCCAGCTCAGGATCCAATTCCCCCAAGAGACCGGAGATATCCCCCCTGTTGTGGGCCTTTACATACTCCAGCACGGCCCTTGCATTAATACAGCTTGTCTCCTTTTCCATACCCAGAACACCCCGCGCCCCACATTGCGATCGGATTCAAAACTCTAATATCATGCTTCTCAACCACAGTAAATAGCGCTATATCCCCGCTGAGAGGATTCAATTCATGACGAAATGTACCAACAATCATGCCAATGCCATACTGCATGCCCGAAGAAAAGCTTGGATAGGCACCCACCTTCACCTCACTGCACAACTCCACACGCCCGATCTACCGGAGCTAAAGCTATCTCTTCAACTGAAGGGAATACCTCGCTTCCCTCCCTCAACAAGCAATGCCCTCACGCCGGTCATGACCAATTGCACATCTTGCAGTGCATCTCTGCACACTATTTTGTGCAAATTATTGGGTGGATTGAAAGCGCCCATTCCTACCTTAGTCTTCTTGACTCCTTGTGTTTTCTGTGTTCTCATATGCCTGTTTTCGCGGTTACTGCCACAGTCGGAGCCCTAGACTTTTCCGGTACACAGTGCCTGCATCGGGGTTGCATTTCCAGGGAAGGTGACACACGACCAAAGGAGGCTGCGCGAACATGGACAAAAAAGCCACCATCCTCGTGGTTGATGATGAATTTGGCGTGCGCGAGTCCTTTAAGATGGTTTTAAAGGATTCCTGCAATGTACTTCTGGCAGCCACAGGCCATGAGGCCATTGATGTCTTCACTAAGAACTCTGTTGATCTAATTCTTCTCGATATCCTCCTCCCTGATATTGACGGTCTCCAACTGCTCGAGAGACTCAAAACCGTTGATCCCAACACGGAAATCATCATGGTTACTGCCGTCAGGGAAATCCAGTCGGCAGTAAGGGCAATCAAGCTGGGGGCTTACGAATACATTATCAAGCCCTTCGTGGTCGAAGAAGTCGTCAACATTATCAACCGAGCACTGGAAAAGAGAAACCTGGTCAAGGAATTGACCTATCTTCGGAATGAATTGAAACGAGTCAGTCCTTTTGAAAAAATCGTAGGCGAAGACCAGAAGATGCAGGGTATCTTCGAACTCATATCCACCATTTCGGAGAGCGAGGGACCTGTCCTGATTCAGGGGGAAAGCGGCACCGGCAAGGAGTTGGTCGCCCGGGCGATTCACAACCTGAGTCCACGCACCGGGAATCCCTTCGTGGTCATCAACTGCGCTGCTATTCCGATAAGCCTGATGGAAAGTGAGATTTTCGGCCACCACAGAGGCGCCTTCACCGGCGCTATCCGTACAACCGTTGGCAAACTGGAGATGGCCAGCAAGGGAACGATTTTTCTGGATGATATCGACACCCTGGATGTAAGCATGCAGGCAAAACTGCTGAGAGTAATTCAGGAAAGAGAATTCGAGCGGCTCGGGGGCACGAAAGTGATCAACATCGACGCAAGATTCATAGCGGCCTCCAACAGGGATCTGTCCGCACTCATGTCCCGGGGTGAGTTCCGCGAGGACCTTTTCTATCGGCTGAATGTCTTCCCCATTCAGCTTCCACCCCTCAGAGAACGAAGAAGGGATATTCCTTTGCTCCTGGACTATTTCCTTGACCACTATGCAAAAAAGACAGGGAAGCATCCAAAAAGATTCTCGAAACGTGCGGTCAAGGTCCTCTCAGAGTACGATTGGCCAGGAAACGTGAGGGAGTTGCAGAATCTTGTCGAGAGATCCTTCACCATTACCAAGCACTCGGTCATACACCTCAAGGACATTTCAAGTTTCAATACAACCGTCCGAAAATCCAAAGATATGACACTCAAGGAGGCAGTGAACAACTTTGAGCAGCAGTATATCTCCGAAGTCCTGGACCTCGTGGACCGGAACAGAAAGAAGGCTGCCCAAATCCTTGGAATCCACCGCAACACGCTTACGGCAAAGATCAGCGAATTGGGCCTCAAGAAATAGCACCCCAACATTTCAAACCCCACTAAACAACCCTCGTCTGTAAGACGAGGGGTTTAAGTGGGGTCGATTTGAAATCGACTGTCGTCGGTGACGGGTTCACCCTCTTG
>JAFGPH010000292.1 GCA_016926135.1 Deltaproteobacteria bacterium | reverse complement strand
GGGATGGCTGTCCCCTCCCCCCAGAGAAAGAATCCGGACTGCAGGGCCAGGCGCCATGTCTCGTCCCTGGACAGTCCCTCCAGGGGCTGCAGGATTCGGATTACCCCGTTGTCTGCCGGCGTTTCCTCGGGGGTTTTGGGGATCTTAGGGATCGGGGCCTTCACGGGGGAAGAAATCACGTGCCGCTGCACAGCCACGGGGGCTGCCTCGGATATTCTCCATATGCGGGACAGAGGCTCCTGATAGAACCAGCCCAGGGCCGCCGCCAGCAGCACGAACAAGGCCACGGCCGTCTGCCAGCGCACCGAGGCATAGTCCGGCGGGGGTTTATAACGGCTGCGCTCCAGATCCCGGTAGGCGCTCCTCACCGTTCGCCGCTCGATCTTCCTCTTCCCCTGTGCATAGGCCACGAGCAGGGACCTGTCGGCCAGCACATGGATGAGCCGCGGAATCCCACCGCTGAGGCGGTGGATGGTCGAACATGCCCCTTCGGAAAAAGACACCCCCTCCTCTCCCGGGGCAGAGGCGACCTTCAACCGATGCCGGATGTATTCCCGGGTCTCTCCGGGTTTCAGCGGCCCCAGAAGGCCCCTCACCACCACCCGCTGGTCAAGCTGCCGCATCTCCTTCCTGCCCAGGGTCTTCTCCAACTCGGGCTGCCCCACCAGAATGATATGAATCAGCTTGCCCGTCTCGGTCTCCAGGTTGGATATAAGTCTAAGTTGCTCCATCACCGGGGGCTCCAGGTTTTGGGCCTCATCCACAATGAGCACAACCTTGCGGCCCTTCCCGTGCACCTTCAGGAGAAACGCATTGAGTGCGTCGATCCGTTTCCCCTTGGTCTTCGCATCGGCGCTGATCTTGAATTCACGGGTAATGGCCTGCAGCAGTTCCAGGTCCGTCATGGCCGGGTTGTAGATCAGGCCAACCTCTACATTCTGCTTGAGCAACTGTTCGATGAAGGCCCGGCAAAGAGTCGTTTTGCCCGTGCCCACTTCACCGATCACGACCATGAAACCCTTCTCATCCATGATTCCGTAGAGCAGGTGGGCCAAAACTTCACGGTGCGTATTTCCCAGATAGAGATACTTGGGGTCAGGAGTCAGGACAAAAGGGTTTTCCTTCAGGTTGAAAAAGGATGTACAGTAGATCATTTGGGAACCGGCCAAGGAGCAGACTCCTTCCGGGTTTGAGGGAGAATTCCGGGCATTATAGACCACTGCGCCCTCAAGTCAACAACGCACGCGAAGTCTCTAATTTCTATTGATTTCTTGCGTCCATTTTTGTACTGTAATACGTTGTTGCGCCTTGGCGGCAGATACCGTGCGCCAAAAGGGATCTTGGCACAACAGGGTTGCATGCCTCGTCTTACGAATCTGTGTGCCATTGGCTGCGTGCTGTGCACTGGGGGCAGAGCATGGTCAAAAGAAGGCAGAAGAGCGGCCTTGGCGATGGAACCCGAGAGAGCAGGGTCGCCATCGATATCGGCTTGTACTCCATCAAGTGCGCCTTTTTCAGAGATCACCTCCTTCACCTGGAAGAATTTCCCCTTTTCGATCAGCCCAGAGATTTCCGGACTCTCAAGGAGCAAGAGCTCTCCAGCCTACAGATGTCGGCCATCAACAAGGCCGTGACCATGATCAATCCGAAGGGCGAGTTTATCCTTTCCCCTCCGCCCTCCCCGCATGTGCTCACGAGGATCCTGCTTCCCCCTGCCGATCTGGACTTGAGAAGACATCTGGAGAAGGAGTTCCCCTTTGAGCCGGATCAGCTCGGGTATGACATTCACACTTTGAACGCACAACCCAAGGACAAGAGATCCAGAAAAGAGGATGAAAAGGTTCGGCGCATTGTGGTTTCGGCCACGGATCAGGATTTCATTCGCAGGTCCATCGGTTTGCTGGGTGAATTCCAGCTTCAGATCCGCAGGCTCACCCCCTGCCAGGTCGCGCTGCTCAATTACCTGATCCTGGCCAGCGACGTGAACGCCGGCACGCCGATTGTCTTCCTGGATCTGGGATCCCTTTACAGCCAGATCATCATCTTCAAAGAGAAGGACCGCTTCCTGGCCCGCACCCTGATGCAGGGAGGAAGCCTTTTCAACCAGGAGCTCGCCGAAAAACTCAACGTCGATTTCGAGACCGCGGAAAGGATCAAGAGGGAGAGGAAGCTGATTGATGACGGACTGTTCGACTCCAGGGCCGCCGCCTCCTCCATGCCGATGTTCCAGGCCGTGAACAGCGTTCTTTTCGCCCTCGTGGACGAAATCCGCCACTCCATGACCTACTTTGAAGACTCATTTATGGAGGATCTTTCGGGGGCCTCCCTTCTGCTGGCAGGCGGCGCTTCCGGCATGCACAACCTGGATCGCTTCCTGCATAGAGAACTGGATCTGCGTGTTCTCAGGGTAGAGGACCCCGTGCACAATGTGCACCCCGGAAATTCCTTCGCTCCCCAGTTCGCCTCCGTCATAGGTCTCCTGGGAGACCCCTCTCATCCCGGCCTTCTGGGCATCAATCTCATCAACAACGTCGAGGGAATGCTCTTCAAGATCCAGGACACCGAGTATTACCTCACCAAAGCCGGGTTCGTGAACAAGAAGAAATACCCCAAGAGGCGCAGAGGCAAAAGGGTTCAACCCTTGGTGACCCTCAAAGGCGGAATCGGGGATGAGCCCGGTCTCGGACCCGTGGCCTTTCTTCAGGCCCTGAACCGCAAGGCGAAAGCCCTTTTTCGAGGAGAACGCTTCGAAATGCCCAAGCTGGATATCTCTTTCGGCAGGATGGACGTGGGGTCTGTTAGAAACTGGGTGAAACCCGCTCTCCTGGTGCTGGGGGCGTTCTTTCTCGTGGCCATGGTTGTGGATCACTTCTTTTGGGCCTCCAAAAAAACGGCTCTGGAGCGCGAAATCCGGCGCTATGTGGGCAAACGAGACGAAGTGCAGCGGGCCAGAGCGGCCTTCCTGGGCGGGCCGGGTTATCCTGCTGAAACGAAGGGGCCGACGGTCTCCCGGCAGGACAAGATCATCTGGTCTTCCAAGCTGAGGGCCGTGGCTTCGGCCGTACCCGAAAGCGTATGGATCTCGGATTTGGTGATCCAGGGCAAACCCCTTGCTCTGGTGTTGACCTGCCACGTTTCTTCTTACGCAGAGGATCACCTCCGGGATATCGCCTTCTTCATCGAGAAACTCAAGACGAACCAGGTGTTCATGAAGGATTTCACCGACGTTCTTTTCCGCTCCGCCCGGAGGAGCAGGACCAGCAACGATGTCTATGACTTCACGCTGACCTTCCCGATGAAGCGAAAACCCGTGGAGGAGATCTCGGAGCCCCTGAAGGCGCAAGGGTAGAGAAAGGGCCGACCCATGCCTGGAGTAGAAAAGAGTCCTTTTGCCCCGCTGGACATGACCAGCTTCGCAGCGCTCATCCTGGCTGCGGCTCTTTTCTTTTATGTGGCCTTTTACCGGACCGCCGAACAGAGCCGAAGGCAGTTCGCGGAACTGACTCGAAAGGCCGAAGAGGAGTTGAAGACCCTGGGTGCGGCTCAGGCCCGGCAGGCGGCAGCCAGGGCTTCCGCGGACAAGCCGGTTGCCGGGGGCCCCGGCGCGCGGGAGGGCAATGTGGCCGACCTCCCTGCGCTCCTCCAGAAGATCAGTGTGGATACGCTCCAGAGCAGCATGGAGATCAGCCAGATTGAGAAGATCGACGCCGAGCGGTATCGCCTCACCGCCCAGGCCCCTTTCGAGCGTCTGCTCCAATTCCTGCTCCGGGTGGAACAGTCCAACCTGGCCCTGGAGGAGATCAGCATCCACCCTCTCCCCGGCGCCAGAGACCAGGTGAAACTGCTCTTGAGGGTGCTGGGAGGAGAGATGAGCCTGCAGAACAGGTGCCTCCTCGATGAGCTTCAGAAGCCCGTTCCGGCGGTGATGCGCAACCCCTTCAAGCGGGACGGCCGCACCTCCAAGGCATCGGGTCTCCCGGACCAGATGGATCTCACCTGGAAATTCAAGCTCACGAGCATCGGGGTCGATCCGAAGGGCCGATACGCAACCATCGACCGCAAGGTCGTCCACAAAGGGGATGTGTTCAACGGCATGGTCGTGACCGAGGTGGGAGCGGATCGGGTTGAACTAAAGTCGGACACCCAAAAGGTTGTCATTGCCTTCCGGATCAAGGCCCCGCGCAAGCCATGAAATTCTGCCACAGGGAGAAGAAATTCGTTTTCAAGCCAGGGAACCAGCAAGCGCAAAGGAGCGGCGGATTGACCATGGGGAAGAAGACTTTTGCAGCGATCCTGATTGCAACGATCCTGTTGGTGTGGGGATTCCCCTTCTATACCCATGCGCAACAACGGTTGTCCTCTGCGGGTGAGCCCGAAAAGCCGGCACCGCCGCCATCGTTCGTGCAACGGTGGGAGCGAAAGACGATCACCCTCTACACCGATGAGGAAGATATCAAGGCCGTTTTCAGGGCCATTTCAAAGATCGTGAATGTTCCGATCACCTTCGGCGAGGGGATCAGCGAAACCGTTTCCGTCGAATTCAAAAACCAGCCTGTGAGAGAGGCTTTCGATTTCCTGATCCGTCAGTTCGATCTCGATTACACGGAGGACGCCCAATCCATCCATGTGTTCAAGGCCGGAAGAGGAGGAACCCAGGACGTGCTCATCCCCCTCGAAAGACTGGGAATCGAGGAGGCCAGGGCGGCTGTCGAAAGATTCGGCTTACAGAAAAGGGATCTCAAGATCCTCTTTGATCCTCCGACAAACTCCATTTTTGTAAGCGGCTCCCAAAGGGATACCCGAAACGTTCAGCAGGTCATCAAGGCCTTGGAAGATTCCAAGAAGAAAACCACCCAGGGCAACCCGGAAATCCGGTACTACCCCCTGAGATATGCCAAGGTCGTTGACACCGAACTGACCATCGGAAAGACGACCGTAACGGTTCAGGGGCTTCTGAAGACCCTGCCCCAGTTACTGAGGCTGACAACACCGGGGGAAAGAATCGCTAAAACGGAAGTCGAAGAGCGAAGGCAACTGAGTTCCGATGAAAGAAGAAGATACAATCTGGAGAGAGCGGAGCAGTTCCGGGCAGATCAGCTGAGGGTCCTGAGGCGAGGCGATCAGGAGTTCGGTGTCCAGCAGGAGCTCACTTTCAGGCCGGAGACGGGCGCTCTGGGTACTTTGGTGGGTTCAGAGCCAGGGACCATGACCGCGGATCCCAGGTCCAATACGATCATCATCCGGGACTATCCGGAAAAGCTGGACGAATACGGCAAGATCATCCGGCAGCTGGATCAACCCATGAAGATGGTGAAACTGGATGTGATCATCGTTGAGGCGGGAAAGGACTTCGCACGCGAGGTGGGAGTCGGCTGGAGCGCCTACAAGCGGGGGGACGAGGACCGAAGGAGCTATTTCCCGGCCTCCTCCGGAACGGCCAGAGACGTGTTCGGAGAGGCTTACCAGGGGACCGACTTCACACCCCTCAACCTCATGCCCCTGCCTGAGACCGTTGCGGGGAGCCCTGTTTCCGCTTATGGCCTCGCAGGCACCTTCATCTACAGCGGCGCCCAGTGGACCGTGATGGCGGTGCTTTCCGCCGCCGAGACAAAAGGTCTCAGCAGGACCCTGAACAAGTCCAGCGTCGTGACCATGGACAACATGAAGGCCATTGTGGAAGCCAAGAGGACCGTCACCTACAAGCTTCAGACGGGCGGCGACAGCCCGACGGTGGAGTCCAGAGAAATCGACGCAGGACTCACGCTCACGGTCACCCCGCACATTGTGGAGGGTGAGGGCGGCAAGACCATGGTCGAAATGGTGGTCAAGGCGGAGAGGAGCTCCTTCCTGACCACGCGCACCGACGGGATCCCGGAGAAGGCAACCACCAACCTCACCACCCAGGCCATCATCGGGGACCAGGCAACCCTGGTGGTGGGGGGACTCTTCGAGGAGCGTTACCAGGTGGGCGAGACCGGCATCCCCTGCCTGATGAACATGCCTGTGGCCGGCTATTTGTTCAAAAGCGCATCTGCCGCCGACCCCAAGACCAACATCCTCTTCTTCATTTCTCCCACGGTCATCGCCCTGGACCGCATCCCCTACGAGGGTCAGGACATGATGGACGCCGTTGAGAGGAGTGAGCGGGAATTGAAAGAAATTGACCCCGAGAGGCAAGACACGCTCATAGAGAAGAGACTGGATTAGGCCCCCCGGTCGAACAGTTCCCGGCAGTCTTCCGAGATGTTGGAGCCTGACGGCTGCTGATTGCCTGCTTCCGGCCCCAAGGGAAGCGATCCGAAACCCTCAAGACCAGTTGGGATACCCGATTATGCCTGTCTTACACATGCTGTTTCTCGACGGAACCGAAAGAACCCTGTTCCTCACGAAGGACGAGTACGTCCTCGGGCGTTCCAAGCACAACGACATCGTGCTGGCGGATCACACGGTTTCCCGCAGGCACGCGCAGATCTCCCGTGACGGGGGGGGATTCCTGCTCAAGGATCTGGGGAGCCACAACGGTACCTTCGTCAACGGCGCCCGCGTTGCGGAACACCTTCTTCACCACAGGGACAGCATAAAGATCGGCGGCTCCGTTCTTACCTTTTCGGAGGAAGCCTCCCAGGTCGAGCCGGTAAGGGAAAAACCCAGAACCGTGTTCGAGGAAGACCTGGACCTGAAGGAGGAGGAGGTGCTCAAAGCCAGGCCGGGTCACGAAAAAGACACGGATCGGGAGCTTCTGGCTTCCCTCAAGAGCGGAGGCCTGAAAGACGCCGGGGGAGCGACCCCGGCCGGCCTGCCGAGGGAAAAGGAAGCCGGGCGCGTCAGTGTGCTCGACTTGCAGAAGAGCAACAAGATCCTGTACGTCCTCTACCAGATCAGCCGCAAGCTCAATACCGTCCCCGACTTCGAACAGCTCCTGGACACCATCATGGATTCCATTTTCGAGGTGATCGATGCGGATCACGGTTTCGTCGCCCTCCTGGGAAAGGACGGGGAGCTCATCCCCAAGGTCGTGAAGTACCGCACCGCCCCGGAACAGAACTCCAAGGAGCTGAGGCTTAGCCGGACCATTGTCAACAAGGTGATCCACGAAAAGGCCTCGGTGCTGACCTCCAATGCCATGGAAGATGACCGTTTCGGGGGCGCCAAAAGCATCTTCATGCAGAACATCCGCTCCGTCATGTCCGTTCCACTCTGGCGCAAGGACCGGGTCATCGGCCTCATCCAGCTGGACAGTTTCCGTCTGAGCAACAAGTTCACCAAGGCCGATCTCGACCTCCTGACCACCATCAGCAATCAGATGGCCATGGTGATTGAGCAGGCCAACCTCAACGAAAAGATCCGCCGTGAGACCCTGGCGCGTGGCCGCCTGGAGAGATTCCACTCCCCGGAGGTCATTGAGCTCATCCTGGGCGGAGAGGAGTCGGAGGAGGCAAACCTGCTCGCCCCCAGAGAAAAATTTGTGACCGTGCTTTTCGCGGATATCGTGAGCTTCACTCCCCTTTCGGAGCGACTCGGCCCCGCCGAGGTGAGCATCCTGCTCAACCATTACTTCCGGGGGATGACCGACATCATTTTCGATCACAATGGAACCCTGGACAAGTACATCGGGGATTGCATCATGGCCGTTTTCGGGGCCCCGATTGAAAGGGAAAATGATGCGGAAAGGGCCATCTTGGCCGCCCTGGAAATGAGGAAGGCGATGGCCGAGATGAGGGAGGGGGTGCCCCAAGACCAGAGACTCAACATCACCACGGGCATCAATACGGGAAAGGTGGTGGCGGGAAACCTCGGTTCCCCGAAGCGCATGGATTACACGGTGATCGGGGATACGGTCAACACGGCTGCACGGCTGCAATCCATCTGCGCGCCGAATCAGATTCTTGTCGGCGAAGCCACCTACGAGGCCGTGAAGGGGAAGTTCAAAATCCGGGAGATCGGCCGGAAGGCGGTGAAGGGGAAAAGCAAGGTGCTGACCGTATTCGAGGTGCTGGACTAGCTCTCGCGAAACCGTGTCGCCCCCTCTTCGGGAGGGTCGCATTTCGGCCGGAGCGGGCAGAAGTAACGGTTCCTCTCCAGGGCCAGCCCTACATGAATGGCCAACTGCGAGAGCATCGACTCATCATAGCTGTCGAAATTGCCCGATTTCTTGTTCAGCACCTGGATGACCCCCAGCAGTCCCAGGTTGCTCCCCAGTACGGGCATGCAGATCATGTTGCGGGTTCGGAAACCGGTCTTGGCATCCACTTCTTTGTTGAAGCGGGGATCCTGATAGATGTCGTTGATCAACTCCGTTCTGAGGTCCCTGGCCGCGACCCCGGCAATCCCCTTCCCGAGCGGCAGGCGAATGATCTTTTCCCTTTCCAGGCCTTCGGCCACCTTGGCCCAGATTTCTTTTCTCTCCTCGTCGTAGACATACAGGGTGCTTCTTTCCGCGTTCATGGCCAGGGTGATCTCGTGAACGACTCTAAAGAGCAGGGTATCCAGGTCCCTCTCCTGCGCAAGAACCTTGTTGATCTCCAGAACTGCCGTGAGATCCCTGAGCCGGGAGGTGTCGGAGCGCTCCTCGATGAACCAGTACCCGCTGTTCCCCGACCTGGTCCGGGTTCGATCATCCCGGATGTGCATCAGGTGTTCGATCAGCTCTTCCACCCGCAGATACCGATCCTCGGGGCGTTTGGCCATCATCTTCTGGATCGTTTGGCAAAGATCCTTGCTCAATTGCGGGTTCAGTTCCCGCGGGGACCGTGGGTAATCGGTCAGGTGCTTGGCGATGATCGCAGCCGGTGAATTTCCGGTGAACGGCGGCACGGCCGTGACCAGATGGTACAGGGTGGCCCCCAGGGAGTAGATGTCGGAGCCGAAGCTCACCTCTCCCCGCACGGCCTGCTCGGGCGACATGTAGTGGGGAGACCCCTCGATCTTGTCCGGCCCGCCCCCTTTCTTCACCTCACTCAAGTCGAGCGCCAGCCCGAAGTCGGCCACTTTGACTTCCCCTCTCCGGTTTACGATCAGATTGTCCGGCTTGATGTCCCTGTGCAGGATGTTCAGCCGGTGCGCCCGTTCAAGTCCCAGAGAAGCCTGCAGGATGATGTCGGTGGCTTTTTCCTCGGGTAGAATTTTCTCTTCGTGAATGATCTGGCGGACACTTTTGCCGTCCACATACTCCATGGCGATAAAGAAAGTCTGGCCCTCCTTCCCCACGTAATAGACCTGCACGATGTTGTTGTGGATGATCTGGGCTGCGGTGCGCGCCTCTTGGGTGAACCGTGTGATAAAGCTTTCATTCGTGGATACGCTCGGTTTCAGGGCCTTGATCGCCACGGGCCGCGCCAGGGAAATCTGCTTCCCGAGATAGACAATCCCCATGGCCCCACGGCCGATGCAGTTCTGGATGATGAAATCCTTGAGCGTGGTGCCGGCCCTGAGCTCTTCCTCATGGTCGGCCAGGATACAGAGGGCATGACACTTGGGGCAGGCGAATTTGTAGCCCTCCGGGTAGCCCTTGACATTGAACTCTTTGCCGCAGCTGCAACGGTAGATCCTGACGGGGCTGTCTTCGTGAATCGTAGACGTATCCAGGTGGGACGGAGCAGACATGGCGACAGATCACGCGATAGGTTATAACCCTACCCTGTTCCCCCCTTGGGGGCCTTCCCGATGAACACCTGCGCCTGAGGGTTTCTGCAAGAAACGCTACGGGACCCGGCTGTCCCTGTCAATTCTCAAAAGGAAACGGGGGGGCCCCGATTTCCCTCCGGACTCCGATCGGCGCCGCACCCGTATTTCCGCTCAGATCTCCAGCCACGAATCCGAGTAAAGACTGTGCCCCAGGATGACACGCGAGGTCTTCACGTAGTCCTGCAGCTCCTTGGAAAGGGATCCCATGTCCACGGACTCACCGTCCATGACCTTGTGGATCACCTCCACGATGTCGGGCCTCTGACCCCTGGCAATGCTGATGAGCTTGTCGTCATAAGCATCGGCGATGCAGGAGTACATCCCTTTGCGCTCCAGCATCACCATGTAGGTCTGGTTCAGGATGGGCCTCAAATGGTCCGGGGGACCGTTCGAGACGTTCGAGAGCCCGCAGGTGGACTTGACTCCGGGCGCGATGTCCTGCAGCATCTCCTGGAAGGCCATGAGGCTCATGAGCTGCGGCTGCTGGATATTCACCGGGGTCACGATGCCGTCCACAAAAATGTCCTCGTTCGGGATGCCGGCCGCGTTCGCCGCGTAGATCAGCTCGGCAGCCAGCGCGCCCCTCTCATTCTCGTCCCTGGGAAGGCCTTCGGGCCCCCACATCAGGGCGATCATGTTGGCCTGATACTTTACGGCCAGGGGAATCATCTTCTCGTAACGCTCCGGCCTGCACATGATGGAATTGATGATGGCCTTTCCCTTGTGCACGGTGAGCCCCGCCTCCATGGCCTCGATGTTGGAGGTGTCCAGGCAGAGGGGCGGGGTATCGCCGATCGCTTCCTGCACCGTCTTGACCACGAATTCGATCAGCTCCGGACCCCCCTTCCGGGCGGGTCCCAGGTTGATGTCGATCCAGTCCACTCCCTTTGCTTTCTGCCTCTTCGCCTCCTCGGCGATCGGGCCTGGGTCCTTCTCCTTGAAGGCCTTCCCGATCACCCGGTTGATGACATTGAGGTTCTCACCAATCAGTAGCATAATCTCTCTCCCCCTCTTCTATGATAGCTCATCTTCTCGTTCGTTTTGCCCACTGAAATCTGAGCGCTAAACGTCTCTCCAGCTTATGGAAAAGTTGGAGGTTCGAGGAGGGAGGTTGAACGAAGCGCTCCTCAAACCTCAAGCCACGGAATCCGAATTCGATTGCCTCCAACAGCGCTGCATTGGGGCATTGCGGTCCCCCTGCCTACTTGGCGCTCTCCCTCAGGAACTTGGGAATGAGAGAGGCATCCCTGGGTCCGATGATGACCTCCCAGCCCGGCAGCTCCTCTTCCATGTCCCCGCTGATCGAGGCCGCGTAGCCGGGAATGACCAGCCTGCGATGGGTCACCTTGTCGGCGATCCCGGACTTCTTCACGAAACCGGCCACCGCATCCCCGGAGAACTTCCCCGCGGCCCACGCAGTCATGACCGAGAGGCCTTCCGTGTCCATGATCAGGAGCCAACTCGGCACCCGGCTTCCCTCGATCTCCCCGCTGACGATGAAGTAGGTGAGAGAGAAGTTCGTTGTGATCAGCACGGGTGAGTTCTCGTTGGGGGCGCCGATCTCATAGATGCCCTGGGTAACGGTCATGGGCCTCTGAGGATCCGTGAAGATGTTGAGCCTTTCAAGGAGCAGCGGGAATAGGCTTTCCCCCCGGAAATCGGAGAGCACCACGATCCCGCCGTACTTGGCGATGAGGGTGGCCGTGATCAGGGTTTCCATATCCAGGTCCGAGGCCATCTCACAGGGGAAGGCGATGGTGGGGAACCCGAGGGAGCGGTTTGCGGCCTTCAAAGCCGCCCGGCGGATCACAACCTGATCCTGGAAGACCTGTTTCAGCTCCCGGGAGCCCGAATCCAGGATGAGATCCTTGATGCCCATGGCGGTCAGCTTTTCCGTCAGGGGGATCAATGCCTCCACACTCTCCGCCTTCACCGCCAGGGGAAGCCCTTTTTCCTTGGCCAGGTTCCCCATGGCCTCCAGGTTATCGGCCGTGGCCGCATAAAGAATCGGTTTCTTTGCGCCTGCGGCTTCCGCGCCGGCCTTCAGCACGTCCGCATTTTCACTCATGAGGATGAGGTTGAACTCGCTCTCCTCCGCGATCTGCTTCGCCAGGGCTGCAAAAGCGCCCGCATCTCCGTTTGACGCCTTGAGGGCGATCAGCTCCGGTCTCAGATTCAGGCCCACGCGCTCGTACTGAAGCGCGTTCCACTCCTTCAGCTTTTTCCCAAGGGCGCCTGAATCCATGGTGGAAGGCACCAGGGCCGCGATGCCCGTGGGGTTGTAAAAGGTCTTCTCATGCCTGAACAGGACGGTCTCCCCTCCGACTTTCAGGGCCCTGACACCAGCCCCCACGGCTACGGGTCGGATCGGTGGGGCCGAGGCCTCGGAAAGTTTCTCCCGGGCCTCTTCGGACACATAGGGGCAAGAGTCCAGCTCAGCCTTGCCCGAGGCCAGATTCATGGCAAAGGCAAGGCAGGTGGGCACCCCGCACTCCCCGCAGTTGGTCTTCGGTAACAACTTGAAAATCTGAATTCCCGTCAATCCCATAGGTCTCTCCTCTTCCTGGGGTCACTAAGAAAACTTAGCCCACGATCGATTCCATCTTGAGGGCCGGGTGGTCCTTTTCCTTCAGGAAGGCCATAACCTCCTGCTCCGATATTCCCACGGTCTCATCCGCGATCCGGTCGATGAGATCGGGCACCCCCAGCTCGTCTCCTCTCTTGAGGAGGCGTTCCCGAATTTCCTCTTTCAGGATCTTGGGCATCCACACCATGCGGAGCAGTCCCCCATCGCCCACGATGAACTTGCGCTGGGTGATGTTGTATTTGGAATGGCCCACAAACCCGGGGGTGGACTGGCCTCCGCCCATCACGCCGGCCAGGGTGCTGAACTTCATCCCGCAGGGGGTCTCCCCCGTGTAGTCGCGGTTCACGGTCATGACGCCGTTACATCCGGGCAGAACCGCCGCAATGCACTCGCAACAGCCGCAGGTGGTCATAGGATCTACAACCAGGCTGTAAAAGTTGTAGTGGTCGATCGCCTGACGCGAGGCCTTGAAGACGAAATCATTGACGCCTTTCCACTGGCCCAGTTTGGGGTCCAGGCATTCGCCCTTCTGTACGGGCTGGTTGGGACCGGTGGGATTGATCTCGAAGGAGGCCTTGCAGTCCATCCAGTTGTAGGCGCCGCAGAGCCCTGTCCTCTCCGGGCTGACCACGCACACATGGCTCGGGGCGAAGGACTGGCAAAGGGTGCAGGAATAAAAGGTTTCCACGGTCTCGTCCGTCATCTTCTCCACGCGGTCATCCCGCGTCTTGTACTCGGCCCTCGCGCGAGCGGTCAGCTTGTCCACATCCTCCTTCTTGGTGTAAAGGGTCACCTGCACCTTGTCCAGGATGCTCCCGAAGTCCTGATGCAGCTTGGCATGCAGGATGGTGCCGAGGTGCTTCAGGCTGAAACCCTTTTCCACGGCCTGCTGGCCCACGCGGATCCAGGAGATGTCTCGCTGCCCGATGTGCATGATACCCTGTGCGTAGTTGATCAAATGGTGGATCTGCCGCTCCAGGATCGGCTCGAAATCGGGCTGCATCTTCCGGCCGGCCACCTGCACGTAGATGCCCAGGGGGAGACGGGAGCCCTTCTTCACGTCCTTGACGTCCGGGCCCACAACCTCGACCTTGCCGTCCTCGATCTCGTTCATTTCGCCCATCTTGCACAGCTCGGTGCACTGGGTCTTCCCTCCACCGGTCTCCAGGTAGAGATCGTCTTTGCGTACCCGTTCCCCTTCGAAGGCCGGCCCGTAGGCAAGGGGGATGTCCACCTTGGCCACGGACACCTTGAGGCCCCGGATCTCGATGGACCGCGAGGGCATGTCGTCGTGGGTGACATTGGCCACCACGTGCTCATAGGTGCACACTCCTGTGGGAAGAATCTCGGGGATATCCGTGTCGGCGATGGTGGGGAAGCCCCAGTTGACACAGCCCGCTGCATTGGCCGCCCACTCGGCATTCACATCCCCCAAAGCGTTTACAAACGCGAAGATGCGGTCCTTCTGGTATTTGAGTTGCTTCCTGTAATCCCCCGGCTGGATTCCGCCGAAGGACATCCCCGCCCGGTTGGCAAAACCCAGGGCAAAGACCGCGGCCGAGATGTCCGGTCCGAAGGGCACGAGACGGGTGTTCCAGCCGATTTGCACCTTTTCCTTCAGGAGCTGTTCAGCAAAAGTGGTCCCGTTCTGGTTTGCCGCCATGAAGACGTAAATGGTCTTCAACTGGTACTCCTCGGCGATCTTCTTGGCGGTTGCGGAATCCGGGGCCGATCCCACGATGGCGGCGAAACCGGGGGCGGTGCCGTCCACGAACTCCACGCCCCTCTTCCTCATGATCTTGTCGTCCGCGGCGCCCAGCCAGATCTTGCCGTTTTCCACATCCGGGTCTTCCACCTCGGGTTGATAAAAATCGGGGGCTTCCACATAACGAATGGCCTCCACGATCTCCTCGGCAAAAAGTGCGGCCATCCCCGCGTCCAGGAGCGGTCCCAGGAAGGGGACGTGACAGTCCTTCTTCACGTGGGGCGGAAGGAGTTTACGTGCAAACTCCAGCGGCTTCCTGGCCGAATCCAGGTCCGTGACCTTGATCCCGGTTAAGGAATAGATAATGGGCAGAAAGTAGGCTGTGTTGGGAAATTCCAGCTTCTGGCTGCCTCCGTAGGTTTCCAGTGCCTGCTTGTATTTCCCCTCTGCCTTGGACACGATGTTGTAAGCTCCCTGAATGGCTGCAAACGCGACTAGCTTTGACATTCGATATTTCCTCCCTTCTTAAGAGGTATTTTCTGGGTTACAAGGTGGATGTTCAAACCCGCCTGTGGATGCGGTCGAGATTCTGAATGAGTTTTTCTATGGGGGTCGCCGATTCGGCAGCCCTCGTCTTTTGCTTTGGCTCTTCCTGTTTTTTCTCCGGCTCGGGAGCCGATTTCCGGACGCCTCTCTTCCGTCTCAATGCCTCGAGTTCGTCCTTTTCCCTGGCCTTGGCTTCGACTTCTTTACTCGCCACTTCTTCGGCTCTCTTCTTGGCGTCTTCCTCGGCCTTCTTTTCGGCTTCCGCTTTGGCCTTCTGCTCGGCTTCCGCCTTAGCCTTCTGCTCGGCTTCCGCTTTGGCCTTCTGCTCGGCCTCCGCCTTGGCCTCCTCGTCCGGCTTGGGCTTCATTGCCACAACCTTCGGCTCCTGTTTGGCCACCGGGGCCTTCGGTTTTTCCTCCTTCTTTTCGGGCTTGGGCGCCGCCTTCGGGGGTTCCTTGGCCTTTTCCGCTTTTGCCTTGGGAGCTTCCGCCCCTCCGGGGACGCCAAGGATAGGCGCCGGGGCAATCGACGCCAGATCCATCTCCTCAAGAGGCATCCGCTTGGCGATTCCCTTCACATCCAAAGCCTTGCCCCCCTCAATCATGAGCTGAATGAAGGAGCGCACCAGGCGGACGCTCTCCGGGTGCCGCAGGATGACCACATCGGCCCCGGCGTGGAGGTAGCAAACCGCAGCGACGCATTCCATCAGAATGGCGCGCCTTTCCGGGTCACCCAAGGCCGGCGCATCTCCTGCGGCCAGCCCCGCTTCCTTGCACTTCCAGATCTCGTTGCCCACATTGCAGACGATGGGCACCTGGAGTTTATCGTCCTCCTGCGTCAGGGCGGCCATGCGAATGCGCTCGATCACCGAATAGCTGTATTCCATTCCGTACCCGAGCCCGCCGCTGGTAGGGTCTACGATCAGCTTGTTGAGCGGCACACCCAGGTTTCCCAGTAGGATATTGAGCTGCTTGGCCAGGTTGACGTCAATCGGAGAGGAACCCACGATGATCTGCCCATAAGCCAGGGCGTTCGCTCCCAGGGCTTTATGGTTGGCCTCTTCCACGGGCGACAAAGCCACATTCTTGCCCTGGTTGGCTTCGGAGATCTGCTTCAGCACCTCTTCGTCTTTCTGATTGTTGGCCGTGCCCCAGAACATCACGGGTACATCCACGGCCTTTAAAACCTTCACGGCAACTTCTGCAGCCTCGGAAGGGGAACGGTCCAGGCCGTTTGGGTCGGTACTCTTAAGCTGCACCACGACGAGATCCGCTCCGTATTCTTCCACGCATTTTTTCGCCCACTTTTCCGGGGAGGCAACCACGTCTTTGAAAGGCGCCAAAGCAGCGGCCGGCCAGTCTTTGCTTGGATCATAGTCCCATATCTCCATGGCGATCCTGGGAGGGTTTCCCAATTTTCCCTCAAAAAAATGAAAGGGATACACCTCGGAACCACCCAGGGTGACGGCCCGGTCGCCGGTGCCGATGGTTGTGGTACCGATCTTACCGGAGTAAGGCTGTTTTGGAATTTGAAAGGCCAATGTATTTTCCTCCTTTCCCCTTTACGATGAATTTGGTACACGACAACTCCTGCTGCTGAGGGCGAGTCGTGCAAACACCTGAATACAGGAATAGAAACAAAGAGGAGTACCCCCCGTTTGTCGGCCTCGATTGTGTATATGTCTCAAAATGAATTTTGGAGGCTAGCTGAAACAGGCGTTCAGCTCCACACTGGAGGAATACGGACAATAAACATTCAAACAAAAAAACCCCCCATTTGAAGGGGTGTATGCAACATATTTGAGAGCATTCTCATTGTCAAGAAATTTTGGTCAGTAATTCAGATGGTTTGTGTTTTTAATTTCTTCGGCTGGAGAATCAAGATATAGTCGTGATACTGTTCGATCACTCTAGATATGGTATTATAGATCCGTGATTCTCCTGAAAATGTCGAAAGCCGCCCGCACAGCGCTATTGTTTTCATCCAGAGTGATCGTGGGCTTCCCGGTCCTGTCATACTCTCTGACCTGCGGGTCCTCCGGAATGACACCCGACAATTCCAGACCGAAGTCTCTTGCCGCGGCGGTAAGGTCCACGATTTCACCCTTCTGGGCCTGATTGACGATGAGGTGCTTGTGTTCGATTTTGAGAGAGAGTTCATTAGCCAGTTCGAAGATGCGGGCTGCAGCCTGGATCCCTCTCCGGCTTGAGTCGGAAACCACAAGTAAGGCGTTCACGTTATTGGTGGTCATCCGGCTCAGATGCTCCATACCGGCTTCATTGTCCATGACCACAGCGGCATAGTTCCCCATCAGCCTGTCGAGGTAGTTTGTTAGGAGCGTGTTGGCTGCACAATAGCACCCTGCCCCCTCCGGCCTACCCATAACGACCAGGTCATAACCCTCAGCCTCCACAACCGCCTGCTCCAGTTTCATCTCCATAAACACATCCTTGGTCATGCCGGAGGCCACACCCTTCTTCATCTCCTCCCTGGCGTCTCCCAGGGTCTCCTCGACCGTGAGGCCCAGGACCTCGTTCAAATTGGCGTTCGCATCGGCATCCACGGCCAATACTGGCTTTTTCCCATTTAATACTAAATACTTAACAAGAAATCCCGCCACAGTCGTCTTTCCGGTTCCACCCTTGCCGGCCAAGGCTATGGCGTATGGTGAATTAGCCATTTTAGTCTCCTTGCAGGGAAGTTTTTAGTTGCGATGAAGTCAAAGTTTTTCTAATATTCAAAGAGTCTTAAACTCAGGGGCCTCTCCCTCAAAATGCCTCAAAAGAAAACCATATGGCAGCGCGTCTCAAAGGACCTGTGCACACGGCTCAGCGCGTCCGACTTTGATACATGGTTCGGCCGCGTATCCCTGACGGAGCAGGATGGTTCGTCGGTGATCCTCTCTGTGCCCAACAAGTATGTCGCTGTATGGCTTGAGGATCAATACCTTCATGAGTTGGAGGATTCCTTCAGCCGGATCCTGAAACATCCGGCATCCGTCACATTCCACTGCCGCAAAGGCAATGTGCCGGAGACAAACAACGGCCACGATAAAGGGTCCGTCAGGGGCCTGGATTCCTCGAAGACCTTCTCTTCTTTCCATACCGGTGCTTGGAACCGTTTTGCTTATTCTTCTGCCGTCGATCTGGCGGAGAAAAAAGAATGCATTTACAATCCCCTGTATATCTTTTGTGCATCTGGCCTGGGCAAAACCCATCTTCTACAGGGGATCGGAAACCGGATCCTGGAACTCAGAGCCGGCGCAGCCGTACGGTACATGACCTCCACGGATTTCACCTCTGAATTTATCCACTCATGGAGAAATGATCAACACGAATCGTTCCAAGAGCGTTACGCCGGCGTGGAGGTGATCCTCTTTGATGACCTCCACCTCCTCTCCAGCCGGCCCAAGACGCAACACGCATTTCTCTCGCTTTTTGACCACAGTGTGTCTCAAAACCGAAAGATCGTCATCAGCGCCGATACGGCTCCGCACCACCTGATCCATATGACACCGGAGCTGAAGTCCAGGGTCGCATCCGGGCTCATTGCCGAGATCCAGTCCCCCGATCCGTCATCCCTTCTCGCTCTGACCAGAAGAAAGGCGCGTGAGGATCGCGTTCACCTGCCCGAAGACGTGATCTTCTTTCTTTCCCAGAGCTGCTCGGATATCCAGGGGCTTTTCAAAAACATCGCGAAAATCGAGACCTATACCTCCATCACAGGCGGGAACATCAACCTTTCTATAGCCAAATCCCTGGTAAAAGGAAGTGGAAGGAACGGCGTAAGTGTCGAAGATATTCAGTCCATCGCGGCCAGTTACTTTAATATTTCCCAAAGGGATCTTGTTTCCGGAAAGAAGAAGCGCTCTCAATCTTATCCCAGGCAAATAGCCATGTACCTGGCCAGAAAGCACACTTCACTCTCGTTTAAACAGATCGGTGAGGCGTTCGGGCGAAGGGATCACTCCACCGTCCTCTACGCCGTTCGACAGGTGGAAAAAGCAAGAACATCCGGGGGCTCTATGAATCAGGATTTGACGCAGCTTGAGAATCTTATTTGTTAGAAAGCTATGGAAACCATGTTGATCAGAATGTCAGGACCGTCTTTGGCAATATTTTTTGTCATTGGGGGAAGAAAAGCAAACCCATCGCTTCAATAACCGATTAACCAATGAGTGAGACGCTTCAGAGGCTTATCGGGCTTTTGCACAAATTCACGCCATCTATGATGGTTATTACCCGGAGGAGATACAATGGAAGTAACAGTAAGTAGAGAGGAACTCTATAAGGGGATTTCGAAACTCCAGAGTGTCATCGAAAAGAGAAGCAACATGCCGATTCTTTCCATGATCCTGGTCTCCACGGGTGAATCGTCCATCCATCTCTCTGCAACGGACCTGGAGATCAGCATGCAGCAAAAGACGCCCGCCGATGTTTCCTCTCCCGGAAGTATCACGGTACCCGGCAGAAAGCTGTTCGAGATCGTAAAGGAAAGCAGAAGCCCCAAGGTCTATCTGAAGGAGAAGCAGAACAATAGAATTTTCATTACGGATGAAAGAGCACGGTACAATCTGGCCTGCCTGCCTGCAGATGAATACCCTCTTTTCGTGGAACCGGAGGATGTGGTAACCGTGGAGATGGAGGGCAGCGTTCTCAGGGAAATGATCAACAAGACCATCTATGCGGTGACCATGGAGGAAGCGGGTTTCAAGTTATCCGGAGTGTTTACGGAAAAGGTGGTGCACGATGAGAAAGTCTTTCTGCGGATGGTTTCCACCGACGGGCATAGGCTTTCCCTGATCGAGAAGGAGATTGCCACGATTGGGGCCCTCCAGATGACCGCCGGTGTGATGATTCCCAAAAAGGGCATGATTGAGTTGGCAAAACTGGCCCCCGAGGAGGGGAACATTCAGATCGGCTTCAAGCAGAGTAACTGTGTGGCCAGAACCGCCGACTCTCTGCTTGTGATCAGGCTTCTGGACACCAAGTTTCCCGACTACTCGGCAGTGGTGCCAAAAAGGAGCAAATCCGTGGTGAAAATCGGCCGCGACTCGCTCCTGGAAGGAATGCGGAAGATGACCATCCTAAGCTCCGATACCTATCGGGGCGTGAAGGTCACGATAGACGACAACGCCATTGAACTCAACTCCGTGAACCCGGAACTGGGAGACGCCCAGGAAAGACTGGATGTGGAGTACAAAGGCGAGCACTTCGAGGCAGGGTTCAATCCGAGATACTTTATCGATATTCTTCAGTCTATGGCAAGCGAAACGGTGGATCTGGGTTTTGTGGACAACTCCAGCCCCTGTGTGATCAAGGGTGCGGAGGATAAAGGTTTTCTGGGTTTGATCATGCCTATGAGGCTATAAAAATGGTTGGAAACGATATAGCATACGGTGCAGAGAGCATTAAGGTTCTGGAAGGTCTCATCGCGGTTCGAAAGAGACCCGCCATGTACATCGGCAACACGGCTTTTGAAGGCCTCCATCACCTCGTCTATGAGGTGGTGGACAACAGTATTGACGAGGCCCTGGCCGAGTATTGCGATCATGTGGATATCCAGGTGCTGCAGGATCAGAGCGTTATCGTCACCGACAACGGGAGGGGGATTCCCGTCGATATCCACGAGACCGAGGGGGTCCCGGCCCTCGAGGTGGTGATGACCAAGCTCCACGCGGGCGGCAAGTTCGACAACAAAAGCTACAAGGTTTCCGGAGGTCTCCACGGGGTGGGGGTTTCGGTGGTGAACGCCCTGTCGGAGTTTCTGGAAGTGGAGGTGTACCGGGACGGGAACGTGTACTTCCAGCGTTACGAGCGGGGAGAAAAAAAGACCGAACTGCAGGTGAAGGGTAAAACCGCCAGACGCGGTACCCGGGTTCACTTCAGACCGGACCCGGAGATCTTCGAAACGATTGACTTCGATTTCGACACCCTGGCACGCCGGATGCGGGAGCTGGCCTTCCTCACCCGCACAGTCAAGATCGTCATATCGGACGAGCGCTCGGCAAAGCAGAAGGAATTTCACTACGAGGGCGGCATTCGCTCCTTTGTGCAATACCTAAACAAAAGCCGGGCCGTGCTTCACCCTGAACCCATCTTCGTCAGCGGTGAAAAGTCCGGGGTGATCGTGGAGATAGCCTTACAGTACAACGACGCTTACAATGAGATCGTGTTCAGTTTTGCAAACAACATCAATACCCGGGAGGGGGGCAGCCACCTGGTCGGCTTCCGCTCGGCCCTCACCCGCACCATCAACCAGTACCTTCAATCCTCACCCCTGTCCAAGACCTTCAAGGAAAAGCTCTCGGGCGATGACGTGAGGGAAGGGCTCACCGCGGTCATCAGCGTAAAACTCCCCAACCCCCAGTTTGAAGGCCAGACCAAGAGCAAGCTGGGCAACAGCGAGGTGAAGGGCCTGGTGGAGAACCTCCTGAACGAGCAGCTCGCCATGTACTTCGAAGAAAAACCGTCGGTGGCCAAGGCCGTACTGGCCAAGGTGGTTGACGCGGCCAGGGCCCGGGAAGCGGCTCGCAAGGCCAAGGAACTCGCCCGGCGCAAGGGAGTCCTGTCCGACTTCTCTCTTCCCGGGAAGCTGGCCGACTGCCAGGAGAAGGACCCCAAACACAGCGAGGTCTTTATTGTGGAGGGAGATTCGGCCGGCGGCTCGGCCAAACAGGGTCGGGACAGGCGCTTTCAGGCCATCCTGCCTCTTAGAGGAAAGATCCTGAATGTGGAGAAGGCCCGCTTTGATAAGATGATGTCGAGCGATGAGATCCGAATCTTGATCGCAGCCCTGGGCACCGGAATCGGCGACAAGGGCTACGACATCTCACGTCTGCGCTACCACAAGGTCATCATCATGACGGATGCCGATGTGGACGGCGCTCACATCCGCACCCTCCTCCTGACGTTCTTTTTCAGGCAGATGCCGGAGTTGATCGAAGAAGGCCATCTCTATGTAGCCCAGCCGCCCCTCTATCGCGTTGCGGAGGGCAAGAAGGAGAACTACATCAAGGATGACCCTGCCTTCAACGGCTTTCTCCTGCGCCGAATCGCGGACAAACAATCCGTCACCGTGAAGGGGGGCGATACCCTTTCCGGCAGACGCTTGGAGGAACTCCTCAGAAATCTTCTCATCTTTTACGAGAACGCAGCCGGCCTCTCGCGCAGGGGGTGCAGTGAGAAATTTCTGGAGATCCTGCTCTCGCACGGGCTCACCAACAAGAACCAGTTCAAGGACAGGGCGTTTGCGGAAGGCCTCTTCACGAAGCTTCGCGCATCGGGCTTTGAGGTGGAGGAGAAACCCTTCGACGAAGACGCAAGAGGGTACGTCCAGTTCACCCTCACGGACCCTTTCAGCCCGGGTGCCGCCTTTGTCGTGGACCTGGCTATCCTGTCTTCACCCGAGCTGAAACGCATCATGAGCGTCTCGGAAAAGCTGAGGGAGCTGCACGGGGCCACATTCCTCATGGGTGAAGATGGGGACAGGGCGGAACTGAAGGGGTTGAGGGAACTCCTCGACCGCCTGATGGAAACTGGAAAAAAGGGCCTCGGTATTCAGCGATACAAGGGCCTGGGGGAGATGAACCCGTCCCAGCTCTGGGCTACCACCATGGATCCTGAGAAGAGAACCCTCCTCAAGGTGAGGGTCGAGGACGTGGTGGATGCCGACGAAATCTTCAGCATCCTCATGGGCGACAAGGTGGAACCCAGGAGGGACTTCATCCAGACCAATGCACTCGAAGTGAGGGAACTCGATATATGATCGCGAATTGGATGCCCGATACGGTCAACATTGAAGACGAGATGAGGAAGTCTTATCTCGAGTACTCCATGAGCGTGATCGTGGGGAGGGCATTGCCGGATATCCGGGACGGGCTGAAGCCGGTGCATCGCCGCGTGCTCTATGCGATGCACGAGATGAAGAATACCTATAACCGCCCCTACAAGAAGTCGGCGAGGGTGGTGGGCGATGTGATCGGAAAATACCATCCGCACGGCGATTCGGCGGTCTACGACACCATGGTGCGGATGGCCCAGGATTTTTCCTTGAGATACCCCCTGGTGGACGGGCAGGGGAACTTCGGCTCCGTGGACGGCGATCCCCCTGCTGCCATGCGCTACACCGAGGTGCGGATGACCCGCCTGGCCCAGAAATTCCTGGACGACATCGAAAAGGAAACCATCGACTTCATCCCCAATTATGACGGCTCGGAGCAGGAGCCTGCTCTGCTGCCCACCTCCGTCCCCAACCTGCTGATCAACGGGGCCTCGGGCATTGCCGTAGGCATGGCGACCAACATCCCGCCCCACAACCTGGCCGAGGTCTCCGACGCGGTCATCCGCCTGATCGAGGACCCGGAGCTCACGATCGCACAAATCGCGCGGATCATCCCGGGCCCGGACTTTCCCACAGCGGGCTTCATCCTGGCCACCCAGGGGATCCGGGAGGCCTATGAAACGGGCAAGGGCGTCATCAAGATCCGCGCCCGGGCCTTTGTGGAGAAGGCAACCCAGAACCGGGAGCGCATCGTCGTCTCCGAGATCCCTTACCAGGTGAACAAGACGAAGCTCCTCGAGCGTATGGCCGAGCTGGTCAAGGAAAAGAAAATCGAGGGCGTCTCCGATATCCGCGACGAGTCGGACCGGGACGGCATGAGGATCGTGCTGGAAATCCGGAAGGACGGCATGGCTCCGGTGATCCTGAACCGCCTCTACAAGTACACCCAGATGGAGGTCTCCTTCGGGATCATCCTGCTGGCCATCGTGAACGGCCGTCCTCAGATCCTGAACATCAAGGAGATGCTCCAGAACTTCATCGTCCACCGCAAGGAGATCATTATCCGGCGTACCACCTATGAGCTAAGGCACGCCGAGGCCCGGGCCCACATTCTGGAGGGGCTCAAGAAGGCCCTGGACTTCCTGGACGAGGTGATCGAGGTGATCCGCTCCTCTTCCGATCCCAAAGAGGCCAAGGCGCGGCTCATGATGGACTTCACCCTCAGCGACATCCAGGCCCAGGCTATTTTGGACATGCGGCTCCAGCGTCTGACGGGGCTGGAGAGGGAGAAGATCAATGCCGAGTATGAAGAGCTGCTCAAGAGCATTTCGCGATTCAAGGCCATCCTGGCGAGCCCTGCGATGGTCCTGCAGATCATCCGGGAGGAAATGCAGGAGATCCGAAAGGAGCACGGGGATGAGCGAAGAACCGAGATCCTGATGGAGGCGACCGACATCGAGGTGGAGGATCTCATCGCGGAAGAGGACATGGTCGTCACCATCAGCCACGAGGGTTACATCAAACGCAGCCCGGTGAGCCTTTACCGCGCCCAGCGCCGGGGCGGAAAGGGACTTACCGGCGTGAAACCCAAGGAAGAGGATTTTGTGGAGATGCTCTTTGTGGCCTCTTCACACAACTATTTGCTCTTCTTCACCAACAAGGGAAGGGTCCACTGGAAGAAGGTGCACGAGGTGCCGGACGCGGGACGCGCGTCCCGGGGCAAGGCGATTGTGAACCTGCTGGACCTCCAGCCCGGGGAGCGGGTGGCCACCACCCTGGGGGTGCGGGATTTCGAGGAAGGCAAGTACGTGGTCATGGCCACGAAGGAGGGGCTCGTGAAGAAAACCGAGCTCGTCTCCTACAGTCACCCCCGGGCAGGGGGTATCGTGGCCATCAAGATCAATGAAGAGGACGAGCTGATCGCGGTGCGGGTGAGCAGCGGGGAGCAGGACATTTTTCTCACCACCAGCCAGGGAAAGTCGATCCGGTTCCACGAATCCGAGATCCGGAGCATGGGAAGGGTGGCGGCCGGCAACATCGGCGTGCGGCTGGAAAAGGGCGATGCGGTGGTCGGCATGGAGGCCCTGGCCGAGGGGGCCACGATCCTGACCGTCACCGAAAACGGTTACGGCAAGCGTACGCTCACCGGGGAGTACCGGATCCAGGGAAGGGGGGGAAAGGGGATCCTGACCATCAAGACCACGGAGCGCAACGGCAGGGTCGTCTATGCCTACCAGGTCACGGACCAGGACCAGCTCATGATCATCACCGCGAGCGGCAAGATCATCCGGTTGAGGGTCGAGGAGATCAAGGTGATCGGCCGGAACACCCAGGGGGTGCGTCTGATCCAGCTTGCCGAGGGAGAAAAGGTGGTTGGCATCGCCAAGGTGATGGAGGAGTGATCTTCCGGGATGGCGCAAAGAGACTTCAGTCAAATCGGGGTGATCGGGGCCGGCGCCTGGGGCACGGCCCTGGCCGATCACCTCGCAAAAAAAGGCTTCGGGGTGGATCTCTGGGTCAGGGAGGAAGAGGTCTACCGCCAGATCCGGGATGAAAGGGTGAACCGGGCCTTTCTTCCCGGCGTAACGCTCGCACCGGGGCTCCACCCCGTGCGTTCCCATCGTGATGCGGCCTCGGCAAAGGATCTGGTGGTCATGGTCGTCCCGTCCCACGTGTTTCGGGAAGTCCTGCAGCAGCTGTTTCCGCACGTGGAGCAGGGGACCGCCCTGCTGAGCGCCACGAAGGGGATTGAAAACGAAACCCTCCTGACCATGTCCCAGATCGTCGAGGCGGCTTTGCTCGAAAAGTGGCCGGAAGCGGAGAGCGTGGCCTGCCTGAGCGGTCCCAGCTTCGCCCGGGAGGTTTCCAGGGGAAACCCCACGGCCGTTACCATTGCCTGCCGCGACGTGGAGCTGGGGATGCGCTTGCAGCACCTTTTCTCTTCAGAGATCTTTCGCGCCTACCTCACGGATGATCTCATGGGGGTGGAACTCTGTGGTGCGCTCAAGAATGTGGTTGCCCTCGCCGCGGGTATCGCCGACGGTCTCGAGGTGGGCCACAATACCAGGGCCGCGCTTATCACCCGGGGGCTCGCAGAGATGACAAGGCTGGGGGTTGCCCTGGGCGCCAGGCCTGCAACGTTTGCCGGTCTGGCGGGCATGGGGGACCTGGTGCTGACCTGCACGGGGGATCTGAGCAGAAACCGCACGGTTGGACTTGAGATCGGGAAGGGCAAGCGTCTTCCGGAAATCCTGAGCGGGATGAGCACGGTGGCGGAGGGCGTGAAAACGACGCGCTCGGCGTACCATCTGGCTCGAAAGACCGGTGTGGACATGCCGATTGTTGAGCAGGTCTACCGGGTGCTCTACGAAAACAAAGATCCCAGGGAGGCCCTGAGGGGTCTCATGACGCGGGATCTGAAGCGTGAACCGGAGTACTGAACGGCGCGAGCCGAAAAATGTTCTGCGGGCATGGATGCCTTCGCTTTGAAGACCTGCCTTACTCAACCTTCGACCTTCGCACAGGGCGGATGCTTTTGAGAAAATGCCTGCCGGGGGTTGACCCGGCGTCTCGCCTGTTGTAAACTTATGTTAACATTTGTATTCGTGCTTCGCTCCTTGCGCAGAGGCTGAGCGGTTACTTGTTGTCCCACCTGATCTTTCCTGCGCCCCCGGGTGTGGGGATTCCGGAGTCAAGGTGAACCTGTTCAGGCCATGGCGGAAGCGCCCCCTGTGGCGCGAAAAGACCATGAGGAATTCTTACGATGCGGTCATCGTGGGCGGGGGGGTCCACGGCCTGGCTGCAGCCTATTTCCTGGCAAGGGATCACAGCATCCGTCGCGTGGCGGTCATGGAGCGCCGGTACATCGGTTACGGCGGCAGCGGCCGCAACACGGCCATCGCCCGCTCCAACCAGCGCAGCAAGGAGAATCTCCCGCTTTACGATGAAGGGCTCAGGATGTGGCCGGAGCTGACCCGGGAGCTGGACTTCAACCTCATGTTCGCCAACATCGGCAATCTGAATCTCGCCCATTCCGAGGCCGAAGTGGCAGGCCTGAAGATGATCACCGCCACCGGCCAGGTTATGGGGGTCCGCTCTCAATTCCTCTCGCCAGCCGAGTGCAAGAAGCTCATCCCGCTTCTGGATATCACCCAGAGGCCCCGCTTCCCCGTCATGGGCGGCATGTACCATCCGCCCGGGGGCACGGTGCGCCACGATGCCGTGGTGTGGGCCCTGGCCGGCGGTGCCGATCGCCTGGGGGTTCACATTCATCAGGGCACGCAAGTGAAAGACATCCTGCTGGAGCAAGGCAGCGTGAGCGGGGTGCTCACGGACCGGGGAACCGTGAAAACCCGGATCGTCCTGAATGCGGCCGGAGGATACAGCCCAAGCGTGTCCGCTATGGTGGGGCTCGCGTTGCCGGTGACCGTGTTGCCCCTCCAGGCCCTGGTGACGGAGCCTCTGAAGCCTTTTCTCCACCATGTGATCTCCTCCGGAAGGTACCATGCGTACGGCTATCAGGGCCTGAAAGGGGAGTTCGTGACCGGCGCCCACATGGATCCCTGGCCGAGTTACGCCACACACACCTCGGCGAAATACATGAAGCACCAGGGGGAGGCCCTCGTGGATCTGCTGCCCGCTCTTCGGGGGGCACGGTTCATGAGGATCTGGGGCGGTCTCACGGACATGACACCCGACATGGCTCCCATCATGAGCGACAGCGAGATCGGGGGGTACTACATGGACTGCGGGTGGGGTTATTTTGGGTTCAAGTCCGGGCCGGTGACGGGCAAATACATGGCCCGCTGGATGGCCACGAGGGAGTGCCCCGAGATCCTGAAGCCGTTTCACCTGGGGCGATTTGCAGCGTTCAATCTCCAGAAGGAGACGGCCGCCACCATGTTCTACACCCCGTGGAATTAGCACCAGGGAGGTGAAGCGTGTCTTTTGTGATTTCCTGTCCGAACTGCGGTCCCCGGGACATCTATGAGTTTCGATTCGGTGGAGAAGTGAAGGTTCGACCCGACGAGAACAGCACCGGGCCTGCCGAATGGGCCGAGTACGTGTACGTGTCGAGAAACGAGGAAGGCTTTCAAAAGGAGTGGTGGCACCACTCCAAGGGATGCGGCTGCTGGTTCACCCTCTGGAGGGATACGAGGGACAATCTGCCTGTCAGGGTTGAGGTGGATCTCGCATGAAACGCCTGGCGGCCACGCCCATGGAGCGAATTGACCGGGAGAGAGACATCGCGTTCTCTTACCGGGGAAAGTCGCTGAGGGGCCTGGCGGGCGACACGGTGGCCACGGCCCTTTTTGCCAACGGCGTGCGCATCTTCTCGCGGAGCCTGAAGTACCACCGGCCGCGGGGACTCTACAATCTGGACGGGCACGGGAGCCAATGCCTGATGCGCGTGAACGGGGAGCCCAACGTGAGGGCCTGCGCAAGACCCCTTGAAGAGGGCATGGAGGTTCTGCCTCAGAACGTGATCGGAAGCCCGGAATGCGATCTCCTCTCGGCCCTGCAGTGGTTTCACGGCGCCATGCCCGCGGGATTCTACTACCGCAGGTTTCACAGGCCCGCCTGGATATGGCCCCTGGCGCAAAAGATCCTGAGATGGTCCGCCGGGATCGGAAGGCTGGACCCGGCCATGAGCGATGGCCTCTACCAGAGCCAGTATCTGAACTGCGAGCTGTGCGTGATCGGAGGAGGTCTGGCCGGAATGACGGCTGCCCTGACCGCCGCCCGGGCCGGGGTCAGGGTTGTTCTCCTGGAAAGGAAAGATCATCTGGGAGGGTCCCTGGACTATCGCCGCGTGCCGCTTCACAACCGCATTCCTGCCTACCTTTATGCGAGGCAACGGGCTGAGGAGGTCCTGGCCGCCGAAAACATCCGAGTGCTGCTGTCGGCCGCGGCGACGGGCATGTATCAGTCCAATCAGGTGACGGCCGTCCAGAAGGGCGGGCCGAGCGATCGATTTCGTTACCGGTATCTGGAGATCCGGGCGAAAGGCGTGGTGGTTGCAACGGGGGCCATAGAGAGGCCGCTCGTTTTTGAAAACAACGATGCGCCGGGGGTCATGCAGGGGAGTTGCGCCCAGCAGCTTCTTCATCATTTCGCCCTGAGGCCGGGGTGCCTCGCCGTCGTATGCGGATGCCACGACGGCCTGCTGGAGGTGGCTGCGGACCTTGCCGAGGCCGGGGTCAGGGTCCTGGCCGTGACCGACATTCGTCAAGAGGGTTTCGACCCGGAGGCGGTGGCGCGCCTCCATCGTTTGGCCGTGCCCTTCCTGGCCGGATACCGACCGGCCGCGGCCAGACAGAGAAGCACGCTAAAAGGGGTGGAACTGCGCTCCGTGGATGGTGGCAAGAGCCTTTCCCTGCCCTGTGACGTGCTGGTCGCATCTGCCGGTGAGACGCCCCTGTCTCAGCTCCTCCACGTTGCCGGGGCGCCGGTCGTCTACGATGCCCCAACGGGACGCTTCCTTCCGGGAAGGCCTCCGGAGGGGGTTCATGGGGCGGGCCGGGTGAGCGGCCTTGACGATGAACGGTCGGTGGAGGCGGAAGGAAGGCTCGCAGGACTGTCGGGCCTCAGGGACGCGGGTGTGGAGGTGGGATCGGAGCTGGCTTCAGCCAGAAACGAGCTTGCCGGCCTTCCTCGTCCGAAAACGGGGTGTGGGACTTGGATCGGGAAGGGGCCCGGTTATTGGAGGTTCGTCAGCTTCGACGAGGACGTGACGGTCGGCCAGGTGGAGGAGGCCCTGGAGGACGGCTTCGACGGACCGGAACTGGTGAAGCGCTACACCGCCGCAGGAACCGGGCCGAGCCAGAGCACGTTCTCGGGTCAGAACCTGGCCGCACTGGTTGCCGAGAAGAAAGGCCTGGCGCCGGGGTCGGTCCTGCCCACCACTCTCAGACCGCCGGTGGAACCCACGAGCCTTGCCGTGCTGGGGGGCCGGCGCCGGCACCCGGTGAAGCGTACCCCCCTGCACGAACGGCAGGCCGCGCTGGGGGCCGTCTTCCGCCTGGCCGGGGAGTGGGAGAGGGCGGCCCACTTCGGCAGCCCTCAGGCCCGGGAGGAAGTGCTCAACGTGCGCAGCAATGTGGGGTTCATC
>JAFGPH010000039.1 GCA_016926135.1 Deltaproteobacteria bacterium | reverse complement strand
TCCCTTCGCTGGTAGTCCTCAATGGCCTTGAGGTATTCCTCCTCCCGGAAATCAGGCCACTGGGTGGGGGTCACGTAAATCTCCGTGTAGGCAATCTGCCAGAGAAGAAAATTGCTCACCCGACTTTCACCGCTGGTCCGGATGAGCAGGTCGGGATCCGGCATGTCCGACGTATAGAGGAAGGCGTTGATAAGTTCTTCGGTAATCTCGTCGGAACCCACTTCCCGGGCCTGGATCCTCCTCCCTATCTTTCTGAAGGCATCCACGATCTCCTGCCGCCCGCCGTAACTGAGGGCGAGTGTCAGCACCATGTCCCGCCCCATGGCGGTCTTTTCCATCACATCCGCCAAGACCTTCTTCACGTCTTGCGGCAGTTTCTCAATTCTCCCGATCGCCCTGAGACGGATCCCATTTTCCCGCATTTCATCCACTTCGCTCTTGAGAAAGCGCTTCAGGAGCTTCATGAGTGCTTCGATCTCGTACCTGGGCCGTTTCCAGTTCTCCTCGGAAAAGGCATAGAGGGTCAGATATGGTATCTCCATTTTCCGACTCGTCCGGACGATCTCACGAACCGATTCAGCCCCTTCCTCATGGCCCCGGATGCGATTCATTGCCCGCTTTCTGGCCCACCGGCCATTTCCGTCCATGATGACGGCCACATGTTTGGGTAGATTCTGGGGATCGATACGCGTCATGGCGAATTGCTCCGGGACCCGTCTTTCAGGATCTACCGGGGAAAAAGTTCAACAGGATGGGGGCGGTGACGGGCAACCGAGAAAGATCCAGTTGCAGCTTTGAGAGGCCAGCTTCCGGCGGGCCCTCAAGCGCCCTGTATGTGTCAACGGATTCATGGGACACGACACTAGAATTCCAGAATCTCCTTCTCCTTTTCTGCGGTTACGTCTTCGACCTTCTTGATGAACTGATCCGTGATTCTCTGAACCTCATCCTGAGATTTGAAGAACTCGTCCTCCGAAATCTCCTTCTCATTCTTCATCTCTTTGAACAGTTCGTTGGCCTCCCGCCTGTGATTGCGCACAGCCACCTTGCTGTCCTCCGCCACCTTTCGAGCCAGCTTCGCCAATTCCTTCCTTCGTTCTTCGGTGAGGGGAGGGATGGGGATGCGGATGATCTTACCATCATTCATGGGGGTCAATCCCAGTTCCGATTTCAGGATGCTCTTCTCGATCTCCCCCATGATCGACGGATCCCATGGTTTGACGGTGATCAGACGGCTTTCAGGGGTCGATAAGGACGCCACCTGATCGATGGGCATCTGCGTGTCGTAGCATTGGACCTTGATCCCATCCAGCAGGGCGGTGGAGGCCCTTCCCGTTCGGATCCTCATCAAATCCTTCCTGAGGACCTCAATCGTCTTGGTCATCTTTTCACGGCATTCTACAAGGATCTCCTCTTTCATGATCATTCCCCTGATATGAGTGTGCCCACCTTTTCTCCTCGTATCACCCTGGCAATGTTCCCCCTTCCCTTGAGGTTGAAAACGATAATGGGCAAATTCTGTCCCATGGCCAGAGCCACGGCGGTCATATCCATCACCTGCAGATTGTCCCTGAGCATCTCCTTGTAGCTCACCGTCGCAAAGGGCTTGAGCGACGGTGACTTCAGGGGATCTGCAGGGTAAACACCATCCACCTTGGTCGCTTTCAGGAGCACCTCCGCACCGATCTCCATCGCCCTTAGGGCGGCGGCAGTATCGGTGCTGAAATAGGGATTACCCGTACCGGCCGCGAAGATGACGATCTTTCTGCCCTTGAGATGGCTGAGCGCCCTGTCCCGGATATAAGGTTCGCTGATCTTGTCCATGCGGATGGCGGACATGACCCTCGTTTCTGCGCCCATGCCGGTCAAGACTTCGCCCAGGGCAATGGCATTGATCACGGTAGCCAGCATCCCCATGTGATCGGCCGGGACTCTCTCCAAACCGTACTCCGAGGCATGAAGACCTCTGAATATGTTTCCCCCTCCAATGACGACGGAAACCTCCACGCCCAATCCGTGGACATCCAGGATCTCCCCGGCCACATCCCTGAGCACCGCAGGATCAACGCCGAAAGAACCCTCACCGACCAGGGCCTCGCCACTCAGCTTGAGCAGGATCCGCTTATAGCGCACCCTTTTAGCGGCCATCCGGTTCTCCGAGTTGGAAACGCACAAACCTTCGGATCACGATGTTCTCACCCGTCTTGGCCATCATCCCGTTCAGCAGGTCCTGGACGGTCATGTCCGGGTCTTTCACATAGGGTTGATCCAGAAGGCAGGCATCCGCATAGAATTTCTTCATCTTTCCTTCGACAATCTTCTCAAGCACCTTTTCCGGTTTCCCCGTCTCCCTCGCCTGGGTGAGATAGATCTCCCGTTCCCTCTCGACGACGGGAGCGGGGAGCCCTTCCCGGTCAATGGAGAGAGGGCTGGTAGCGGCGATCTGCATGGCGATGTTTCTTGCAAACTCCGTGAAGTCCTCTGTCTTCCCCGTGAAATCCGTCTCACTGTTCACTTCCACGAGGACCCCGATCTTTCCGCCGGCGTGGACATAGGCCTGGATCTGCCCCTCTGAAGTCGTCCTTCCGCCGCGTTTCTGGGCCGTGGCGATACCCTTCTTCCTGAGATAATCAACTGCCTTATCGAGTTGACCGTTCGACTCCAGAAGGGCCTTCTTGCAGTCCATGACCCCTACACCGGTCTTCTCCCTAAGCTCCTTTACAAGCAATGCATTGATTTCCAATTTATGATTCCTCCGATAGGTTTTCTTCTTTCACAGCCTCATCCTTCTTCGAGATGAAGATGACCTCAGGGGATTTCCCTTCTCCTTCCGGCGCCGGGGTCACCTCCGGCTTTTCCTCTTCCCCCTCCTCTCGGGTCTCCGCCTCGGCCCTCAATTTCGCTTCGGCGAGGTTGTGACCCTCGGTGCACGCATCCGCAATCTTGGAGCAGATGAGTCGAATGGCCCTTATGGCGTCGTCATTCCCCGGGATGATATAGTCCAATTCGTCAGGATCACAGTTGGTATCGCCTATGGCCACAATGGGGATTCCCAGTTTCCTGGCCTCCTGCACCGCAATGCTCTCCTTTTTAGGATCCACGATGAACACCGCGCCGGGGAGGTCGTCCATATCTTTGATTCCCCCAAGGTTTCTCTCCAACTTGGCCAACTCCTTCTCCATCTTCAAGGCTTCCTTCTTGGTGTAGCGGTTGATCGTTCCGTCCGTGACCATGGCCTCCAGTTCTTTGAGTCGGCTGACACTCTTTCGGATGGTCTGAAAATTGGTAAGCGTTCCGCCCAACCAGCGATGGACTACGCAGAACATGCCACAGCGCTCGCTCTCTTCCACGACGGAATCGTGGGCCTGCTTCTTGGTGCCCACGAAGAGCACGGGATACCCATCGGCCACCGTACGAGCCACAAAATCGTAGGCTGCGCCGAAGAGGTGCACCGTTTTCTGCAGGTCGATAATGTGAATCCCGTTTCGAGAGCCAAAGATGTAAGGTTTCATCTTGGGGTTCCATCGCCTCGTCTGGTGCCCGAAATGGACACCAGCCTCGAGCAATTCCTTCATTGTAACAGATACTGCCATTCAATCCTCCTTTTCGCCTGGGGGCCCTCCGGCTCCCAGACCTCGGTTTTTCCTCCGCTCGGAGTCATCGGAATTCCACTCATGGCACCGAGGCCCTCTCCGAACGTGTGGATTTGTGGGTTGCCGTTCCTGAACCTCTAAAAGCTCATCACATACCTGATCAGAAAAAGCCAAATTATCATTTATAAGGTTCATTTTCCGCCTTTTCAAGAAAAAACTCTTCGCTCATCCTGGTTGACCCCCCCGCTCGGGATTCATTATACTATGCGTGGAGGGTTTCCACGGTGCCACGGCAGGAGGACCTGAGACAGATCAGGGTAACACTGGACGAGAGTGAAGCGGACCGCCTCTCTCCCTGGGCCTGCCTCAGCCGATCCGCCCTGCGGAGAAAGGAAGAGGAGAAGGTTCTTCTCGGTCACCGACAGAGCTTCTCCCTGGACACGGACCGGATCCTTCATTCCCTGGCCTATTCGCGCTACATCGACAAGACGCAGGTCTTCTACCTGATCAAGAACGACCACATCACCCACAGGGTGCTCCACGTACAGCTCGTCTCCAAGATAGCGAGAACGGTGGGCAGGCTGCTTCGGCTCAACGAAGACCTGATCGAGGCGATCGCCCTGGGCCACGATATCGGCCATACACCTTTCGGACATGACGGGGAGAGGTTCCTTTCCGAACTATCCAGGGCCCACGGATTGGGGCACTTCACCCACAACGTCCAGGGGGTCCGATTTCTGGACAAGATAGAAAGAAAAGGCAGGGGTTGGAACCTCACCCTTCAGGTCCTGGACGGGATTCTCTGCCATGATGGGGAGGTCCACGCACAGGACCTTCAGCCCCGTCCCGGGAAGTCCTTTGCCGCCCTCGAAGAGGAAATGACCCTGAGGGAGTTGAATCCTCTTGCGGAAATATGGCCCATGACCCTGGAGGGCTGTGTGGTCAGGATGGCCGACACGATCAGTTACGTGGGCCGGGACATCGAGGATGCCATCAGGCTGGGTATCATCTCCCGGGAAGACATCCCGCGCCCATGCCGAGAGGTATTGGGGGAGACGAACGGCACTATCGTCTACACCCTGGTGGAAGACCTCATTGCCTGCAGCCTGAACAGGCCCTATGTCTCGTTCAGCGCCGAGGTGGCCGATACCCTGAGGGTGTTGAAAGAATTCAACCACGAGCGCATCTATACAAACGAAAAGGTGAAGAACCAGACCCCAAAGATCAAACTCATGTTCGGCCTCCTCTTTGAAAAATACCTCTCCGACCTGGACCAGGGAAACGAGGATTCGGAAATTCATAGGGAGTTCCTGAACGGCATGTCCGACGATTACAGGTGCAGGAGGAAGCATGCGGAGACCGTGCGGGACTTCATCGCCGGCATGACGGATGAGTACTTCCTGGCCCGGTGTCGCAAGCACCTCATTCCGCAAATGGTCCCGCCCGGACCCTGAGCTTCTCCTTTCGTGACTATGTCATAGCTATTCAGAATCACCGGGAAAAGGGCACATAATTTGGGGTTGACAAGATTTTGTCAACGAAGTAAAAGTTAAGTGTTGGTGCACATATTCCTTCCTATTTCTTCCTTTCCTTACATGCAGGTCAAGGAAATCCAAACCGGAGGCAGTGGGGTATTATGGATCATGTCCGCGGGCCCCAAGAGGGCGATACCATTCTGAAAATTGAGAATGTGCACATGTTCTTCGGCAGGGTGGCCGCCTTGGCCGGCGTGGACCTGGAGGTGAAAAAGGGCGAGATCCATTCCATCATCGGCCCGAACGGCGCCGGCAAAACGGTGATGATGAATTGTATCAACGGACTGTACCGACCGCAAAAGGGACGCATCTATTACAAGGGGCAGGATATTACCCCCCTGAAACCCCACCGGCGGGCCGAACTCGGCATTTCCAGGACATTTCAGAAGATTGAGCTTTTCGGCGGCATGACCGTCTTGGACAACATCCGCCTCGGTCGTCACATCCATCTCAAATCGGGCATTGTGAGCGGTTCCATCTATGCAGGCAGGACCAAGCGGGAGGAACTGGCCAGCAGGCAGTTCATTGAAGAGGACATCATCGATCTGCTGGAAATCGAAAGCATCAGGAACCAGACCGTGCATATGCTTCCCTATGGTTTGCAGAAGCGGGTGGAACTCGGAAGGGCACTGGCCCTCGAACCCGAACTCCTTCTCCTTGACGAACCCCTGGCCGGTCTCAACCTCGAGGAGGTCGAGGATATGGCCCGCTTCATCCTGGACATCAATGAAGAAGAGAGATGGAGGGTCACATGCATCCTTGTCGAACACGATATGGGCGTTGTGATGGATATCTCCCATCACGTCTTCGTCCTCAACTTTGGAAATAAGATCACGGACGGCACCCCCAGGGAGGTCCAGACAAACTCCGAAGTGATCAAGGCCTATTTGGGTGAAGAAGATCTCTATGCCACAAGGAGGTAGAGGGACAGATGACTGATTCCCG
>JAFGPH010000291.1 GCA_016926135.1 Deltaproteobacteria bacterium | reverse complement strand
TCCATCGGTTTCACCCTCTTGGAGTTGATCGTGGTTATCGCCATCGTGGGTACCCTGGCCAGTGTCGCGGTTCCCACCTATTACAGCTACGTGGAAAAAGCGAGGATTACCGTGGCCATATCGGACATACGCCAAATCGAGCGGCTCATCGTCTCCTTCCAGGCAGGAGAAGGCCACCTACCGGCGTCGCTTGACGAGACGGGCGTGGGGAATATGTTGGATCCCTGGGGTAACCCATATCAGTATCTCGACGTTACGGACGCAAAGGGGGTAGGACAGGCGAGAAAGGATCACCATATGGTGCCCATCAACCGGGATTTTGACCTTTACAGCATGGGGAAGGATGGCAAAAGCCAGAGCCCCCTTACAGCCAAGGCAAGTCGTGACGACATCATCAGGGCCAATGACGGGCAGTACGTGGGGATCGCTGAACATTATTGATATCCCTGCGGGATGGAACGGCATCGAGGGCCTTCCACGAAGCGCCGGGCCTGGTTTGTTCCAGTCTGCCGCGGGAAATTTCGAGGGGGAGATTTAGGGGGATGTTAAGGTTTCTCCTTTTCCTGACGATCATGGGAATGATGACATGCCAGTGCTCCAGGGAGAAATCCGTGCCCGTGGAGTTGATCGGTGTCTGGATAACTTCTGATCCGCGCTATGAGGGTTGCAGTATCGAGATCACGCCAATGAAGCTCATCTATCGGAACCCGAGAACGGAGCCCGGTATCAACCGGATCAGGGGAATCGAAAAAACCCCGGAAGGAGCCAGGATTCTCTATAGAATCTATTACGAAGATCAAGAGGGCGATGAACGCACCGTTTCGTTATACCATTGCAGAAAAAACCACGAACCGGTGATCCGTTTCCAACACAGGGAAGAACGCGAGTGGAGGAAGAAGGAGTGAGCCATGGGCTTAGAGCTTAGAGCCTTTCGCACCAGAGTGGCCCGCCGGATCTTCGTTCTCTTCATCGTGTGCGCCATCGTGCCCATCTCCGCCCTTGCTCTGGTTTCCTATGTCCACGTGAGGGCGCAGCTCCTGGAACAGTGCAAGGTTAGATTGCGGCAGGAGAGCAAGGCCGTGGCCGTCTCCCTTTATGAGAGGCTCTGGCTTGTGAGGGCTGAAATCAGGATGGTGGCCACCAATCTGGCCGCCAATCCGAACGAAGCCGCTCATTTCATCCCTGAAGGCATCACAGACAGCTTGAAGGAGAGATTCATCGCTGCAGTCCTGATCCGGGGAGAGCAAACGCCTATCGCCCTTCTCGGAATGCTCAAAGATGCCCCTGAACTTGCCTCACCGGACAGGCACCACCTTCAGAGCGGGAAGACCCTTCTCGTCTGCCGCAAGGGTCCTAACCTCTCCTCACGTGTTTTCATGCTCGTGGCCTTGAACCCGGGGCACCTCGATCAGGGGCTGCTCTTGGCCGAAATCAACCCCTCCTATCTCTGGGAGGCTGCAGAAGGGCTCCCATCCGGAGCCGAAATCTGTGTCATGGATCGGAAGAACAGTGTATTCTACACTTCTATCCCGCAGCTTATCTCGCATCCCGCCCAGTGGTTCAGCGGGATTACCCTGGCCCACTCCGGGCACTTCGAATGGACCCACAATGAAATCACCTATTTCTCCAGTTACTGGACCCTCTTTCTGGAGCCCAACTTCCTGTATCCCGAATGGATCATCCTGGTGAGCGAATCCGCAAGGGACGTTTTCGCGCCCATGGCCAAGTTCGAGAAGGCCTTTCTTGTTATTGCGATCCTGTCTCTGGGCATGGTGTTCTTTCTCAGCTTCCACCTGATCCGAAGGAACCTGGCTTCCATCGGAATCCTGAGGGACGCCACCCGGAAGATCGCCGACGGCATCTTCGGCCACAGGGTGGAAATCAAGAGTGGAGACGAATTCGAGGGACTTGCCGCCTCCTTTAACGACATGAGTGCAAAGATCAAGCAGGGACAGGACCTGCTGGTCAAGGCCGCCAAACTGGGCACCATGGGACAGATGGCGGCAGGCATCATGCACGAGGTCAAACAACCCCTGACGGCCATTCACGGTCTTCTCCAGTTGGCCATGATGGACAGGCCCTCCGGCGAGGGCAGGAAACGTCTGGAAACGGCCATGCAGGCGGTGGTGAGGCTCAACAGCATCCTCACAAGGTTCAAATTGTTCTCCAGGATGTCCGAGGAGATGATGCAGACCGTCTCCGTGAGGGAAATCCTGGATCAGGTGCTGGGGCTCCTCGAACACCAGCTCACCATGGCGCAGGTCCGATGTGAGGTGACCCATGAGGAGAACCTGCCCCCCGTCCAGGGGGATCCTCAGTCCCTCCAGCAGGTCTTTTCCAATCTCCTCATCAATGCAGCGGACGCCCTGGAAAATAATAAGGACAAACAGCGGCTTGTCCAGGTGAGGACCTACTCAGAGGAAGGAAAGGTATTGGTGCAGGTCCAGGATAACGGCTGCGGGATACCAAGGGAGATCCAGAAGACTATCTTCGATCCCTTTTTCACCACCAAGCCTCCGGAAAAGGGCACGGGACTGGGCATGGCCATCATCGAGTCCATTCTGGATAAACACAAGGCCGCCATCCATCTGGAGAGCGAAGTGGGGACCGGCACCACATTCACCCTTGTATTTCCCGCCCTCGATTCATCCGAAACCCCGGAGACCGATCCCGCGCATCAAAACGGCGGAAAGGAGAGCACATGACCGAGCGACACAGGCGGAAGAAATACTCCATCGTGGACAGGTCCCACCAGTACAAGTTCCTGGCCCTGGTGCTTACCTACAATATGGCCATTGTCCTGTTTCTCGGTGTATCCCTTTTCGTGCCTGACATCCTGCGGCTTCAGGATCCAAACATCGGTCTTGAGGCAAGAGCCCTGGCCGCCGGCAGGATCCTCTCCATGCACGCCCGGGTCTGGCCTGCCGTCATCGCCCTCATTTGTCTGTTCGGCATGCATTCCTTTCGGGTATTTCACCGCTTCATAGGCCCCCTCGTTCGATTCCGATGGGCCTTCGACGAGATCCGCAACGGCAATCTGAGCTTTCGTGTAAAACTTCGAAAAAAGGACTACCTTCACAGGGAGGAAGAGACCTTCAACGCGATGCTGGAGACCCTGGCCGGAAAGATAGGCCGCGTTCAGGGGGCTGCGGGGGAGGCCTACAGATCTCTCCAGGAAATGGCCGGACACGGGGCGGAGGGAGGCCCCGGGAAGGAGAGCATGGGAGTGGCCCTGGGTGACCTTCAAGATTGTCTGAGTGCGATCGTGGAAAACGCGAGGTACTTTCGTGTCGAAGACGGCCCGGTGCCTGCAGGTGAGCAAAGGCCTTTGCCCGACTCACAGGCTTCTTAGTGTCTTGCGTTGCGGCCCTGAGAGACCACCCCCCACGGCCCTCGTCATCCAAGAACGCCAGCGCCGGGAGGGCCTTGGGGGGGGGTGGTCGTTCAGGACCGCAACTCAGGAGGCCAGCCGTTCGACCGCAAACCCGAGCGCGCCCCCGGCCAGAAGGTGCGCTCGCTGCCGATCAGAGACATCCAGCAGGGTCATGATCCGATCACCCTGCACCTCCACCGGGATCTCCCTTTCCCCTGCCGCTAAGCGCGCCCTGACCTCGGGGAAGACGACCCTGCCGCCCTTTTCAAACCGCCCGTAGTCTCCGGGCTCCCGAAACGCCAGAGGCAGGATCCCGAAGTTGCAGAGGTTGGCCTTGTGGATCCGGGCAAAGCTCTTTACGATCTTCACTCGAACCCCCAGGTACCTGGGCGCCAGGGCTGCATGTTCCCGGCTGGAGCCCTGGCCGTAATTCTCGCCGCCGATGACCACCACCTGGCCCCAGCGCCGGCATTCCCTGTGAAATTCAGGGTCGATGGAGAAAAAGACAAACCGGCTGATTGCCTCGATATTAGACCGCAGAGGCAGGACCTCGTTTCCCGCAGGCATGATAATGTCGGTGGATATGTGATCTCCCACCTTGATCCCCACCACCGCCTCCAGGACATCCGGGAGGGGCTCCATCTGGGGAAGAGACTTGATGTTGGGCCCCCTCCTGATCTTCGTCCTGCGCCCTTCACGGGAAGGAAAAACGACGGAGGAGGCATGGACGAGGAACTTGTCGGGCTGCCTCACCCGGGGGTAGCTCATCTCCTTTGCCAGGTCCCGCGGATCGGTCATCACGCCTTTCAGGGCTGCGGCGGCCGCCGTCTCGGGGCTGCAGAGGTAGACCTGGTCTCCCTGGGTTCCGGAGCGACCCGGGAAATTCCGCGGAAAGGTGCGCAGGCTCACCTGGCCCGTACCGGGGGCCTGTCCCATCCCGATACACCCCAGGCATCCCGAGGCGTGCAGCCTGGCGCCCGCCAAGAGGAGGGGAAGAAGCCCTCCGTCCCTGACTACGTTCTCCAGGACCTGCTGGCTGCCCGGGTTGACATGGAGAAACGTGTCCGGGTGACGGTGCCTGCCTTCCAGGATCCCGGCCACCACCATCAGGTCGCGGTAGGAAGAGTTAACGCAGCTCCCCACGATCACCTGATCCACCTTGAGCCCTGCCGCTTCCCTCACCGGGACCACGTTTCCCGGCGATGAGGGGCGCGCAACAAGGGGTTCCAGCGCAGACAGGTCGATCTCGTCGATCTCCTCGTACTCGGGATCTTCGTCGGCGGCGAGACCTGCCCAAACATCGCCCCTCCCCTGGGCCTCCAGATAGGCCCTGGTGTTCTCGTCCGATGGGAAGACGGTGCTCGTGGCCCCCAGCTCCGTCCCCATATTGCCGATCGTCATTCGATCAGTGGCCGCGAGGCTCTTCAGACCCGGCCCAGAGTACTCGATGATCTTCCCGACACATCCCTTGACGCCGTACCTTCTGAGCATCTCCAGGATGACGTCCTTGGCGCTGACCCAGTCCGGCAGCTCCCCCGTGAGCCTGACCCCCAGGACCCTGGGGCATGGGAAATAGTAGGGCTGGCCCGCCATGGCCATGGCCACGTCCAACCCGCCTGCGCCGATGCCGAGCATGGAGACCCCCGCCGCACTCGGAGTATGGCTGTCCGCGCCGAGGAGGGTCTTGCCGGGCACACCGAAACGTTCCATGTGGACCTGGTGGGAGACCCCGTTTCCCGGCGGGCTGAAATGAACGCCATA
>JAFGPH010000290.1 GCA_016926135.1 Deltaproteobacteria bacterium | reverse complement strand
GATCTGCTCAGGGGGCAGGCCGGGGATATTGACATTCAGGGCCGCTCTCTCCCTCAACCCAAAATCCTCCATGAACCGTATGACCTCCCGGGTAAAACGTGCCGCGAATCGAAAATCCGGATCCTGGCGGGCATCCAGGGAGATGGCGGCAGACCGGATGCCCAGGAATGCCCCCTCGGTAGCGGCAGATACGGTTCCCGAGTAGAGGACGTTGACACCCACATTCGCACCCAGATTGATCCCTGAAAGGATGATATCCGGAGGGCTCTTCAGGAGTTCCTGGACGGCGATCTTCACGCAGTCCGCAGGCGTTCCCTTCACACCGAAACCGAAGAAAGACCCGTTTCTGCGGACCTTCCGCACCCTCAGGGGAGATGCGAGCGTGATGGCATGGCCCACCGCGCTCATTTCCGCCTCAGGCGCCACGATGGTCACCTCCATCTCACCCTTCAGTTCCTGATAGAGCGCCATCAACCCCGGGGCATATATTCCATCGTCATTGGTCAGAAGAATCTGCATGCAAGCACTCCATGGTCTCCTATCCGCCACCTTATATCATGTGTTGCGGGAACGTAAAAGCACCCTGAACGATCATTCCTTTTGATTGCTTCATCCGACTTTGTACGCTATAATAAAAGACTTCCGTCCTATTCAGACCCCTTTTGGTGGTGCCGACTTGATGAACAAGAACCAGGACGACATCCGTTACAGGGAGCTCTCCACCCTCCTCAAGTTCAGTGCCCTCATCACCTCCTCGTTGAACATCGAAATCGTGCTCGACAACGCCATGAAATGGGCCGAGGAATTCATGGACGCAGAGGCCAGCTCCGTCTACGAACTGGACGAGGAGAGGAACGAACTTCTCATCCGCCTCGCCAGGGGGGAGAAAAAGGAGCCCATGAGGGATCTCACCATGAAGGTGGGGGAAGGCATTGCAGGTTTCGTCGTTCAGACGGGCAGGCCGCGGATCGTCCAGGACGTCGACCGGGAGAGCCGGTTCAGTGACAAATTCGACCGGATCACGGGCTTCAGGACAAGATCCATGATCTGCGTTCCCCTGGTCCTGAGGGACAGGGTCGTCGGCGCCCTCCAGGTTCTCAACAAGAGGGATGGGAAGCCCTTTACCCGGCACGACCTTGAGCTCCTGACCAGCATGGCCCAGCAGGTCGCCGTGGCCATCGACAACGCCCACCTCTACCGCCGGCTCCAGGAGAGGTTCGAGCTCACGGCCGAGGAACTGAAAAGGACCGAGGAGAAACTGATCCGGTCTGAGAGACTGGCAGCCATGGGACATCTGGTCCAGGGGGTGGCTCACGAGATCCGAAATCCCATGATGACGATCGGGGGCTTTGCCCAGAGAATCAAGAAGGAGCTGGGGGACGATCACAGGCTTGCCCATTACGCGGACATCATCATGGAGGAGGCCCTTCGTCTCGAGAACCTTGTCCGGCAGGTTCGCCAGTTCGCCGAGGCAGAGTCGGCCTCGCTGAGCCTGGGCAGCATCGAGTCCGCACTTTTCGAGGCCCTGGAGAGATGCGAGCCCATGGCGGCACGGCAAGGCATCCAATTCGTCAAGGAGATCCCCCCTGAGCCGCCCCTGGTCCAAATGGATCGGCCCCGGATGGTTACGGCGTTCTACAACGTGCTTGAGAATGCGATGGAGTCCATGCCCGAGGGGGGAACCGTTCACCTGGAGGTGGTCCGGGAAAACAGCCACATCGAGGTCCGCATTGCGGACACGGGTTGCGGAATAGCACCGGAGAGACTGGATGCCGTGTACGATCCCTTTGTCACCTCCAAGACGAGGGGGGCCGGGCTGGGGCTGACCCTGGCCTATCAGATCGTCGCGAACCATCATGGCGAGATCAGGATCCGCAGTGAACTGAAAAGGGGAACGGCTGTGGTCATACGCCTTCCCGTACCGTCCGCGTCCGAGGGGAAGGAAAGATGAAGAAAAGAGGTAAGGGAAGAGGAACCCCCTGGGTTCTGATCGTGGTCGTTGCGGTCCTCGCCGTGCTCGCAGGGTACATGTGGGGAGCCTACCGGACCAAGGAGACGGACAAGCCCCCTGCGGCGGGGCCGGGAAGAATCGCAAAGAAGGCGACCCCCGCCGCGGAGGAGGCCGGTCCTTTGAGGAAGGAAATCCTCAGGGAGGAAGAGGGGAAGCCGGAAGAAGCAGGTGAAGATGAGTGCAAACGCCTCCAGGAGGCGGTGCGGGGGTTCTTCACCGAGCTGAACGGGAAACCCCATATCCGTGAGATCACGGAGGGGACCGATACCTATGTCTGGTTCCGGAGAATGCTCAAGAAGCTCTCCGACAATCCGCCCGTTCCGGCCGGGGAAGGACTGGACCCGACGGTCATGACGAGCAACGTCTATCACTTCTTCAGCCTTCTGGACCGCAGAGAGATGAAACTTCTCAAGGCGGTCCTGACCAGGGAGCCTCCTGCCCTGGAGACGAGTATGCATCTTTTCTTCAGGTGGCTCTCCATGGGAAACCGGTGTCCGCAGCCGGAGGGAATCCGGCCCTCCCGGGATACCCTGTACGCCTATGCAGGCTTCTTCCTCAACACCGTGGGGGGACGGGCCTACCTCTTTCGTAGGCCCTCGGGGCTCAGGCTGCTGGGAACCTACTACTGTCTGCTGATCCTCCACGAGGCAGATGAACATGGAAGGAACAGGGACGGGATCGACCTCGCGCCCCATCTCGTCGACGCGGCACGGGAGATCGGTTTCTACGGGGATTTCCTGTACCAGAAGGAGTACGTGCGGAGGCTGGATGAACTGCGGGCCTTTTACGCGGCCAGGAGATGAGGGGGAAACCGCAAAACCACTTGACAATAGTGCTGAATTTTGTTTTTGTGGCATCGCTTTGGACGGTTCAAGCATGGAAAAAGAGGGTGAAACATGCGATTCGAGTCCTTTGCAGCATCCGATCCCGGGCTGGTCAGGCAGGCCAACGAAGACTCTCTTCTCGCCCTTGAAGAGCAAGGTCTTTTTCTGGTCGCAGACGGCATGGGCGGGCTTTCCAGGGGGGATGTGGCCAGTCGAATAGCCGTAGAAACCGTGGAGAGATTTGTGAAGGCCTCCCGCAAGGAGGATATCACCTGGCCCATCAAGCCCCAGGAACAGTACAGCATGGAGGAGAACCGTTTTCTGGCCGCCATTTCCATGGCCAACTGGAATGTGTACAGCGAGTTTCTGAAGAACGATAAGAACTCGGCCATGGGAACCACCCTCGTGGGCCTTTTGGTAGACGGTGAGAAGATGGTGGTCACCAACGTCGGGGACAGCAGGGCTTACCTGATCAGGGACAGCGTCATCCAGCAGGTCACCGACGATCATTCTCTGGTAATGGAAGAGGTCCGGAAGGGAACCATGACCCGGGAGGAGGCGCGACATCACCCCCAGAAGCACGTCATCAACCGCGCACTGGGCATCTCCGAGGTTGCCCGGGTGGATATCTCTTCCGTGGTGGTTCAGGAAGAGGATCTCTTCCTTCTCTGCTCAGACGGGCTCTCCGACATGCTCTCGGACAAGGAGATCCTGGACATCGCCCGTTCTTACATGGACAAGCCCCTGAAAGAAATGGGCGAGGGGTTGATTCTCGCTGCGAATGAGAAGGGCGGAAGGGACAACGTCAGCGTTGTCCTGGTCCGTCTGCATGATGATGGCACGAAGCCCTGATCCAAGGAACTTCCTCCTCCTCTTCCTCCTCCGCCACTTGGCTTGAGAAATCCTAAGACAGCCGGATTGCGATAAAACGATTGTGAGGACTGAGATTCGATGAGTCATTTCAATGTGGGCGATACGATTGACGACCGTTATGAGGTCGTGGACGTCCTGGGTGAAGGGGGAATGGGCGTCGTCTACAAGGTCAAAGACAACATCCTCTCCCAGGTGGTTGCACTGAAGACACTCCTTCCCGCATTTGTTCAACATCAGGAGGCCCTGATCCGCTTCATCAACGAGGTCAAGGTGAGCCTCATGCTGAATCATCCGCATATCATCCGGGTTTACGATATCCGCAAGCTCGAAGACATCTACTATATGACCATGCAGTTCATTGAGGGATTCAGCCTCTATGACTGGCTTGAGCAGCATGCCGCCAGGGACGTGGGGGAGGTCCTGGAAATCCTCAGGAAGGTCTGCGACGGGCTCGACTATGCCCATCGAAAGGGGACCTTCCACAGGGACATCAAGCCGGCCAACATCATGATGACCAAACAGAGGGAGGTGTTCCTGGTGGACTTCGGCCTGGCGAAGCTTGCCGACGGCATGGGCAACATCACCCGCCTGGGCGGCGCAGGCACTCCGAACTACATGGCACCCGAGCAGAAGAGGGGGGGCGAAATCGACCAGAGGGCGGATATTTATGCCGTGGGAGTTATGGCCTTTGAGATGCTGACCGGCGAATTGCCGAAGCTGACTCCGGCAAGCAAGCTGAACCCCAAGCTGAACGGCAGGGTGGATGAGGTGCTCGCCAAGGCCATGGCTTCCGACCCTGCAGAGAGATACGGCAGCATCCTGGATTTCATGGAAGACATCCAGGAGGGCCTCTTGACGAAAAAGGTTGCCCCCAGGCCGGAAAAGGCGCCGGCCATGG
>JAFGPH010000289.1 GCA_016926135.1 Deltaproteobacteria bacterium | reverse complement strand
TTACAGGATTTCTTTGTTCCTGTGAGGCCGAGTTGATCGCGCAGAACCTCAACCAAGGTGCGCTGGGGCTCTACTTGAATCGTATAGGCGATGTCATTGACAGTCACTTTCAGGGGTATGAGAGATGTCATCTTGTTCCTCCTTGGTTCAATGTATTCATAGTCCGGAGCAATGCCCGCTTGGTGAGTACCTCCACCATGTTGCGACGGTACTCTTCTGAAGCGCGTACGTCGCTGATGGGACGACACTCTCTTCCGGCTGATTTGCCGGCTTCGTCAGCCAGGGCTTCGGTCAGGGCTTTACCTCGAAGTATGCCTTCTGCAAGAGCAGCCCTGATCGGGGTAGGCGCAACGGCGCCAAGGGCGATCTTCACGTCAGTGCAGACGTTGCCGCCATCCATGGAGAGAAAGGCGGCCACACCCACCAGGGCGAGATCGAGAGCAGCCCGGCGCATGATTTTCAGGTATACGCCTTTCCCTTTTGGAAAAGGGATGGTGATATGGGTCAGGATATCCGTGGGGGCAATATTGCATGTCGAGGGACCGGAAAACAGGTCCTCCACTGGGCAAGTCCTTTCACCGGAAAGCCCCGTGATATGGGCCTGGGCAGAGAGCACCATGAGAGGCGGGGCCGTATCCGCTGAAGGGACGGCGCTTACCAGGTTCCCGCCCACAGTGGCAAGGGTTCTTACTTGTGGAGAGGCCATGACACAGGCTGCATCCCAGAGGGGGCTGTAATCCTCCCTTATGACACCAGAGCGTTCTATCTCGGCCATAGTGGTCAGGGCCCCGATTCGGAGTCCCTCCCCATTTGCGGTTATGCCGGAAAGGCCAGGTATTGTCTTCAGATTGATCAAATGGGATGGTGTGGCGGTGCGCTTCTTCATGGCAAGGATGAGGTCTGTCCCCCCGGCCAACAATTTGGCGTCCTTGCCATAGGTGGAAAGGAGATCGAATGCCTCGGGAAGGGAGGCGGGAGTGTGGTATTCGAAGTGTGGCAATCTTTTGATAAACATTATTTCCCCTCCTTCTTCAGTTCTGCGAGGATCTTCTCGGGCGTAATGGGGAGGTCTTTAATCCGGACCCCTACCGCATCATAGATCCCGTTGGCTATGGCGGCAATGGTCGAGCATGAGCTTGCCTCGCCCGCCCCTTTCGCGCCAAATGGCCCGTAAGGGTCATGGGTATGGACATGGTCCACGATATACTCCGGTGTATCGAGGGCTGTGGGTTGTTTGTAATCCCGCCAGGAGCAGTTGAGCATGCGACCCTTCTCATCGTAAAGGGCCTCTTCCATGAGGGCGTGTCCGCACATATGGGCCGAGCCACCGTTCACCTGGCCTTCAAGCATGACCGGATTGATAGGCTGTCCTGCATCGTCGCCGCTCACACCCTTGATCAAGCGGACCTGCCCTGTCTCCAGATCCACGTCCATCTCGATTGCCGTGGCGATAAAGTCGATGCCATGGGCCAGGTTGCCTCTTCCGGTCTTCCAGTCGACGAGGTCAATATCTGTGGCCGCCCAGTAGCCTCGACCGTAGAGGGGAGTGCCGATGTCGTAGTAGGCCATCCTCGTTGCATCCAGGAGTCTCATCCCCTTTTCAGGATCGTCTTTCAAAAAGATTCTGGAATTCTTAAAGCAGAGATCTTCCGGTTTCACATCCAGTTTCTTTGCAGCAATGTCTGCCAACTGCCGCTTCAGATCGTTTGCCGCTGCGATGGTTGCATTTCCGTCCCAGTAAGTACAACGATCAGAGAACATACCGGAGTCGAGAACGGCCGTATCCGAATCGCTCGGTCCCTGAATAACGTCTTCAAAAGGAATACCGAGGATCTCCGCCGCCATCTGGCAGAAGACCGTGTTGCACCCCTGTCCTATCTCCGTGCCGCCGTGGGTGAGCATGACCTTTCCGTCCTCCTGGAGCTTGAGAAGGACGGATGACCCGAAATGGCCGCCGAGACGTACGCCCGAGGGGTGGGAAGCGCAGCTAAAGCCGATGCCCCGACCCTTGGTACGTGATGCCCTGCTCTCCTTCCAGCCGATAGTCTCGGCAGACTTTTCTATGCATTGAGGCAGGCCGGAGACGTCGACGACTATACCATTGGCAGTGGTCCAGTTGTCAGTGACCGCGTTCATGGCCCGGATCTCTACCTGGTCAATCCCCAAGTCCTCCGCCACCATGCCCAGCAGGGAATCTACAGAATACTGGGCAAGGACGATCTCCTGGCCCCGCACCGTCCCGCAGGGTGCCCTGTTGGAGTACACGAGCTTGCCGTGATATTCTACGGCCGGTATCTTGTAGGGGAGGTTCAGCCAGGCGCCGAAAAAGTAGATATTAAAAGGCCCGATACCTGCGATGGGTCCGCCTTCCAGGACACATTCCGCCTTGATGGCTGTCAGCTTGCCGTTCTTTTTGACCCCCATCTTCAGGACCGCATCCATGGCGTTGCGCTGCCGATATCCTGCAAGCACCTCATCATAATTGAGTACGATCTTCACAGGCCGGTTGGTAATCTGGGCCAACTTGACTGCGGCGAAATCCACGTCAAAGGGGTCGTGTTTTCCGGAGAATGCCCCACCCACAAAGGGGGTGACGAGACGCATCTTGGACAGGGGCAGGTCGAGGGCCCTGCACATATGGCGCCAGGTGGGATAGGGACTCTGTTTTGAGCCCTGCAGGAGAACCCTCCCTGTCGCGTCCACCTCTGCAAGGCAGGCATGGGGCTCTATAAAGCCCACGGCTACACGCTGGGAACTGAACTTCTCTTCCTTGATGTAATCCGCTTCTTTGAAGCCCTCATCTGGGTCTCCGAATCTGAAATCGGATGTGTAGGCAATATTGCTCTGGCAGAACTCGTTAACCAGGGGTGCATCGGGCTTCATGGCATCCTCAGCGGTGAGCACCACGGGCAACTCTTCATATTCGACGGTGATGAGATCGAGGGCCTCTTCTGCCGTGTCCTCATCAATGGCGGCCACGGAGGCCACGCCTTCGCCGAAGTGGTGTACCTTGGTAACTGGCAAAGGAAGTTGGTCCCTGGTGTCGGGTCTTGTGCCGTAAGGGATACCGGGGAAATCTTTTCCCGTGATCACAGCCATCACACCGGGGAGCTTCTTCGCCTTACGCGTGTCAATGTTCAGGATCTTTGCGTGGGCCAGGGGACTCCGCAGGATCTTACCGTGGAGCATGCCCGGAGCCACAAGGTCTCCGGCGTAGCGGGCCTTTCCGCTCGCCTTCACCCTCCCGTCTGTTCTCTCCACGGGCTTGCCAACTACTTGATATTCTTCTTTCTGCATCTTTTTCCTCCTTTATTGTTCACGGTTCGCGGGATGCTTAGGTGTGTGCAGTGTGAAGAGAACCCACCATTTAGCAGCAACTTCAGTTCAAAAATGACCGTTTTCCATCCTCAAGTGCATGATTTAATAGTGCTTGAGCAGACAATGGAACTGTCTTGGACTCTATGAATAAGTGGATTAACTTACCGGATGCAAACCAGCTTTAGATTGACATTGCATTTGTGAGAAATCGAAAAATAGACGTGAAACAGGCCGTTGTGATCAACTCTCTTTGCCTTGACAAACACCCTTGGGGCTTTTCTTGGATAGATTGGTACCACCGTCTTGGCTGTCAGGATCAAAGCCGAGCTGTTGAGAGATATTTGCTGCGGCCCTGAGCAGTCTCGTCTCAATAAAACGGTTGTGCTCAGAGTTGAAACGAATGCTCGGAACAGTCACAGTAATAGAACCCACGACATTTCCGCAAAAGTTGAAAATGGGTGCGGCAATTGCACTGATACCATGTTGAAATTCTTCGCACACATAGGCAAGGCCCCTGGACCGCACATCTTGCAGCTCTCGTCTCAGCAGATCCAGATCAGTTACGGTATTGTCTGTAAAAGAAGAGAGGGTCATAGAAGAAAAATATTCAGAGATCTCATCTTCTGAAAGGTTTGCAAGAATGGCTTTCCCGCAGGCCGTTGCATACGCTGGAGCACGCTCTCCTATCTCTATGGAGTATTTGAGGGGTTTTGAACATTCTTCTTTATGCAAAAAGATGATTTCCGAACCTTTCATGACAGCGAGTTCCGTATCTTCATTAATTTCCGCTACCAACCCACGGATGATCGGTCGCGCGACGCGGACAATATCGAGATTTGAAAGGTAACGGCCTGTGAGGATGAGGAG
>JAFGPH010000288.1 GCA_016926135.1 Deltaproteobacteria bacterium | reverse complement strand
TTATCGAGGCTGTCCACCATGAACTCGATGTTATTCCGGGTGGTGAATCGGAGAAAACCCCCGCAGTGCTTGTCCGCGATGTCACACATCTCACGAACATGCTCCACTGTCATGAAACGGCACCCGCCGACCCTGACGGTGAACACCTTGTCCCCGGTCTCGGACACGTGGACCAGCACGCCCGGATCCAGGATCTCATGGTGCTTCCATTTCCCGTAATTGTTCTGGATGATGGGTGGGAAGTACTGCCAGAAATGCCTCGGCCCCATGTCCGTGAGCCGGTTCTCCATCGGTTTCTGCGGATTATATAGACCCAGTCTCTCTTTGGAAAGCGCCATCGTTCATACCTCCTATCTCTTGTGTCTGGAGCGATAATCGTTGATATCTCTCTTCCACCCGCCGGGCACATCTTCCTCTTTCCAGAAGATGTAGGGGTTGGAGCGGGGTTCCTTGACAAACTGCGGCATGGCGGGGATCTTCAGGACCTCCATGAGTTTCCTGATGCCCTGCCTCTGAATCAACTCACCCAAACGCTCCCTGTTCTTCCCCTCTTCCATCCACCACTCCCAAACCGGCTCGATCACGTTCTCCTTGACGTTGTCATAGGGAGGTTCCACCTTCATGAAGGGGATGGTCAGGAGAGACATCTGCGCGCCTTCCAGAATAGGGGCCTTGGCACCCAGCAGGATGCTGACTCCCGTGTCTTTTCCGGGCCTAAGGGCCTGAGGCATCACGTTGATGCAGTGCATGCAGCGGGTGCACTCCTTGTCATCGATCTTGAGGGTCTTTCCCTCCATCCACATGCACTGGGTGGGACAGAGGTCGATCACCTCTTTCTGAATGTCGAATTTTCCCCAATCCTTCCCGGCATGGGCCCCGGCGTTGGGCTTGATCTCGCCGGCCATGTATGCCTGGACAGCCTCCTGATCGATCCGGATGCTATCCCTCCAGGTGCCGATGAAAGACATGTCCGCGCGCGCAATGGATGCGACACAGCAGTTGGGGCATCCGTCAAATTTGAACTTGAATTTATAGGGGAAGGCAGGACGGTGCAGTTCGTCCTGGTAGGTGTTGGTCAAATCATAGCACATGTCCTGTGTGTCGTAACACGCCCATTCGCAGCGGGCCTTGCCGATACAGCAGGAAGGGGTGCGCAGGTTGGAACCGGATCCGCCCAGGTCCTGATCCAGGATATGGGTCAGTTCGTAGAAGACCGGCTCGAGCTGCTCCGTGAATGTCCCCAGAAAAATGATGTCCCCCGTGGATCCGTGGAAGTTCATCAGACCGCTCCCGCGATATTCCCACATGTCGCAGAGGGTCCTCAGGTAATCCGAGTTGTAGAATTTGCTGGCCGGCTGGTTCACGCGCATGGTGTGAAAATGGGCAATGGAGGGAAACTCCTCCTGAAGGTCCGAATACCTTCCGATCACGCCGCCGCCGTATCCGAACACGCCCACAATGCCACCGTGCTTCCAGTGGGTTTCGCCATCCTCAAAGGATCGCTCCAACTGACCCAGCAGGTCCTCTGCCACGTCCTGCTCGATCAGGAGCTTGTCCTGTCCCAGTTTCCGTCTGTGGAGGGCCTCACGCTTCGTGTCCGCCACAAAGCTTGGCCAGGGCCCCTTTTCCAAGTCCTCGCACATGGGAATCTTGTGCTTGATCTTGAAATTCTTGAGCTCCTCCTCCGTGTAGTTATTCAACTCAGCATCGGAATAAATACGGAGCTCTTGGTATTTCAACTCCTTTTGCGGTTCCTTCGGTTCAAAAGCCATTATTCATGCCTCCTTCTTCAATGATAAATAGGGTTATAGCTCTCCTTGAAAGGGGCGACATATACCAAGATCAGTACCCAGCCTCACCTCCTCCCTCAAACTTTGCTCTCATGGCAAATGTCTTTTCAATTGAAATGGTTACACCCGCCCAGGTTGCAGGAGCGGGTTCTATTCAAACCGCCAGCCTTCACGTGCACATGCCCTTGGCCCCGCGTCGGCATCTCCAGAACAACCGGGGCCGTCCGGCCAAGGGATCGCAAGGGCGCCGGCCATAAAGGCAGCGATAGGGTCTTGTGCACTGCGGAAAAGCATACGCGAGGTCTCGACTCAATCACCGCTAAGGGTTCCCGCGCATTGGAAGAATAGACTATCGCTTATAGTAAGAAGACCCTTTTTTTGTCAACAGAAAAATCACGGGGAGAGCCGCCCTGCCATCCGCCATATTGACAATCCTCTTACAACCATCTATAGCCATCCCTGGACGGGTCATCACCGTATGCCGTGCTGTCTTTTCCCATGCGTTGCCGAGAGGGGAAAACCCATAACAAAATCATGCTATTTTCTCAACCACGCTTAACCGTTGCGGCCCTGAAAGGGGGGTCTGGAAAGACCATCCTTTCTTTGGGTATGGTAGCCGCCTGGAAGGCCAGGGGGCATGACGTGGCGGTTTTCAAGAAGGGCCCGGATTTCATCGACGCCGGATGGCTCTCCTTTGCTGCACGCCGCCCCTGTTACAACCTAGACCCCTTTCTCATGACCCCGGCGGAGATCCTGAAGTCCTTCACCGCCCGCTCCTCGGGCGCAGATATCTCCGTCATCGAGGGCAACCGGGGACTCTTCGACGGCCTGGATCTGGAGGGTTGTTGCAGCACCGCGGAGCTGGGAAAAACACTGAAGAGCCCCGTGGTCATCATAGTCGACGTCACCATGGCCACTCGAACCGTCGCCGCCCTTATCATGGGGTGCCAGAAGTTTGACCCCGACTTGAGGGTGGCCGGGGTCATCCTGAACAGGGTCGCAGGTGCCCGCCAGGAGTCCCTTGTGAGGAGTGCAATAGAGCTGTATTGCGGCCTGCCGGTCTTTGGTTCCCTGCCCAAACTCAAGAAAAACTTCTTTCCCGAAAGACACATGGGCCTCGTCCCCCACCTGGAAAGCGTCTATGCCGAAAAGGCGCTGAATTGGACAAAAGAGGTTGTGGAAAGGCACCTGGATCTTCAGGCCCTGTGGAAGGTGGCCCATGACACGACGCCCTTGGTTCAGGAGCTCGCACCCAAGGGTCTGGGCATTCCCCTGAGTTCTGAACGCAAATCGCCCCGCATCGGTGTGATCCGGGACCGCGCCTTTTGGTTTTACTATCCCGAGAACCTGGAGCAACTCGAAAAATTGGGGGCCGCCGTGGTGGAGATCAACGCCATGGAGGAAAGGGCACTCCCCGATCTGGATGCCCTTTATATAGGGGGAGGATTTCCGGAAACCCAGGCCGAAGCCCTGGCAGGGAACAGGGGTTTCAGGGAATCCCTCAAGGAGGAGATCGAAAAGGGGCTGCCCGTCTATGCGGAGTGCGGCGGCCTCATGTACCTTGGAGAACGCCTCCAGTCGAGGGACGCGACCTACCCCATGGTAGGGGTTCTGCCGCTCACCTTCCTCCTGGAGGAAAAACCCCAGGGGCACGGCTACACCATTCTGGAAGTGACGGACAAGAACCCATACTACCCCGTGGGCGAGGTCCTGAAGGGGCATGAGTTCCACTATTCCAGGGCGCTGCTCCTCGATTCCCGGGAGTTTCACACCGCCTTTAAGGTGCTGAGAGGCAGAGGCCTGGATGGCGAGAGGGACGGCGTGTGGAAGAAAAACCTGCTCGCTACATACACCCATCTTCATGCCGCGGGCAGTCTTCTCTGGGGAGAAAGCCTGGTGAGTGCGGCCCTCCGATGGGCCGAGGGCAGGGTGAAGAATTTTTCCAAGTCGTCTGAAAAGAGGGATTGACATTGCGGGGAATATAGGCTATACAAATCATCTACTTTGAATTCAAGCCCTTAAAATTACTGTCAAAAGGAGGTCACAGCGTATGCCAACGGTTGATTTTGAAGGCAACACCTTCAATGTGGATGAAGACGGCTTCATCGACGACTTCAACAACTGGAACAAGGTCTGGGTGAAGTACGTGAAGACTACGGAAGGTATCGAAGAACTGACAGACGAACACTGGAAGGTAATCAGCGTTCTGCAGGATTACTACAAGAAGAACGGCATTGCCCCCATGGTCAGGATTCTCTCCAAGGTGACCGGGTTCAAGCTGAAATACATCTACGAGCTGTTTCCATCGGGACCGGGTAAAGGCGCCTGCAAGATGGCCGGATTGCCCAAGCCCACCGGTTGCGTTTAGCACCGCCAGACAATATCACCTTTTGCGAGACAGGGCACAGAAGGGGGACGACCCCCCTTGTGTGCCCTTCTTTTGTGTTCTCTTTTCCCGAGGAGGCAAGGCAAGTAGCCCGTAGAGCTCGGGCCTCCTGGCGGGTAGAAAGTATCTCATCCTGTGTTTTCTCGCCTTCCTCAGGGTATCCGCGCTCAGGTCCGCCAGAAGCATTCCCTCGGAGTTTTCCTTGCGGCTTGCCACCACCTGTCCGGCAGGGTCAACGACCAGGGATACGCCCGGAAAGGATAGACCCTCTGAGGTTCTTCCCACCTGATTGCAGGCCACCACATAAAGACTGTTGTCAAAGGCCCTTCCCGGAAGGTGTCTTGACCAGCTCTGGAACTTCTCTTCCGGGGTTCCCCGGGGGGAGGCGTGGGGCAGGAAAAGGATCTCTGCGCCTTTCAGGGCCAACAGGGTGCTGATTTCCGGAAAATGGGCCTCATAGCAGAGCTGAACCCCGAACCGGACCCCATTGCCCTGAAAAACGTTGATCTCCCCACCGGGCTGGTAGAGTTTCCTCTCGGTCGGAGAGAGGTGGGTCTTCCTGTAGACTCCCAGAAGTCCTGCGGGACCCGCAACCATCTGGCTGATGAAGGGTTTCCGGCCCTTCCGGACCTCCACGAACCCGGCAAGAATGATGACCCTTCCGGCGCGGGCCAGTGCCTCGATCCTCCTTGTGACCTCCTTCCCTCCCCGGGAGGAGCAGAGAGCAGAAGGGTTTCTCAGGGTGTACCCGCTCACAGAGAGTTCCGGAAAGCAGACGATCTGCGCGCCCTGTGCCGAGGCCTCCGAGACGTAGTACTCCGCCTTACGGAGATTTCCCTCGATGTCACCGGGGACGCAGGTCATACAAACCGCCGCGATCCTGACGTCTCTCATCCCTCCCTTACCCCAGGATATAGCCGACCACCAGGTCCCCCACCTCCCTGGTGCCGTGGCCCATCTTGCCTGCTTCCAGACTCCTCAGGTCGTTTTGTATGGCGGCCTTGAGTGCACCCAGCAGGATGCCCGCAGCCTCGTGCTCACCCAGGTGATCCAGCATCATCTGAGCGGCGACCAGCGCGGCCATGGGGTTGATCTTGTTGAGCCCGGTGTACTTAGGCGCCGAACCTCCCATGGGCTCGAACATGGCGGTGCCCTCGGGGTTGATATTCCCTCCGGCCGCTATCCCCAGGCCGCCCTGAATGATGGCGCCGATGTCCGTGATGATGTCTCCGAACATGTTGTTGGTCACGATAACATCATAGTGTTCAGGGTTTTTGATCATCCACATGCAGAGGGCGTCCACATGCTGGTAGTCGATGCTGAGCTCCGGGTATTCCTTGCGGACCTCATGAAATACCCTGGTCCAGAGGTCCGACTCGTAAATAAGCACATTGCTTTTCCCGCAGAGAGTGAGATGCCTTTTCCTGTTTCTCCTCCGGCAGAACTCGAAGGCATAGCGAATGCACCGCTCCACACCCTTCCTCGTGGTGATGGCTTCCTGGATGGCCACCTCGTCGGGGGTCCCCTTCTTGAAAAAGCCGCCGCCCCCGGCATACAACCCCTCCGTGTTCTCCCGGACCACCACAAAATCGATATCCCCGGGCCCCTTGTCCTTCAAGGGGGTTTCCACACCGGGAAAGAGTACCACAGGCCTCAGGTTGATGTAGAGATCCAGCTCGAAGCGGAGCCTCAGGAGCACGTCTCTTTCCAGAATCCCCGATTTCACGTCCGGATGGCCGATGGCCCCCAGGTAGACGGCATCCGCCTCCCGGAATTCTTCCACCACCTCATCCGGAAGAAGGACCCCCTTATTCAGGTAGAGGTCCCCACCCAGGGGATACTCCTTGAATCGAAACTCCAGCGCACATCGTTTTGCCAGGGCCTTCAGCGCCTTGATGCCTTCGGCCACGACCTCCGGTCCGGTCCCGTCCCCGGGCACTACGGCGATATGGTATGTTTTGGACATTTTCTCCCCTCTCAGTGGGCTCTGTGGGACATCTTCTCGTTACTTGTTCCGGTTCTCCGGTCTGAGGGCCCGGACCGCTGCGCCCGCCTTCCACATCTCAGACTCCCGCATCACGGCCAGCTCTTTCTCCAGTCGCTCCCGGTAATCGGGGGCGCTGTTCGCCTCCAGCACGATCCCTGTCTCCACACCGGCAACGACGCTCTGATACAGTTCCTCGAAAACCGGTGCCACGGCATCCCGGAAACGCCCCTTCCAGTCCAGAGCGCCTCTCTGGGCCGTGGTGCTGCAATTGGCATACATCCAGTCCATGCCGTTCTCGCCCACGAGACGGATGAGGCTCTGGGTGAGTTCCTCGACGGTCTCGTTGAAGGCCTCGCTGGGTGTGTGGCCCTTTTTTCGGAGAAGGTCATACTGGGCCTCCATCACGCCGGCAAGGCAACCCATGAGGACACCCCGTTCTCCCGTGAGGTCGCTGTGGACCTCCTTCTCGAAAGTGGTGGCGAACAGATACCCCGAACCGATCGCGATACCAAGGGCCAGGGTCCTGTCCTTGGCCCGACCCGTGAAATCCTGAAACACCGCGAAGCTCGAATTGATGCCGCTCCCGTCCAGGAAATTGGAGCGCACCGTGCGGCCGGAACCCTTGGGCGCCACCATGATGACATCCACGTTCTTGGGGGGAATGACCTTGGTCTGCTCCTTGTAAACGATGGAGAATCCGTGAGAGAAATAGAGGGCGTCCCCTTCGTTGAGGCATCTTTTCACCATGGGCCATGTGGCCATCTGACCTGCGTCGGAAAGCAGGTACAGGATGACGGTCCCCTTCCTTGCAGCCTCCTCGATGGGCAGGAGGGTCTTGCCGGGCACAAAGCCGTCCTGAATGGCCTTGTTCCAGTAAACGGGTTCCTCCTCGCGCTGCCCGATAATCACTTCAAAACCGTTGTCCTTGAGGTTCAGTGCCTGACCCGGCCCTTGCACCCCATAGCCGAGGACGGCAATCCTCTCATTCCTGAGCACCTCCCTGGTCCTGGCCAAGGGAAATTCCTCAGAAGTTACCACCTCTTCCACCACGCCGCCAAAATCAATTTGTGCCATACTGACTCCTTTCTACTTCTTTTCTCGTGCCAGGGCCACCGTCCCGGTCCTGGCCATCTCTCTGATCCCCAGGGGCTTCAGTAGCTTCAGGAGGGCGCTGATCTTTCCCTCGTCCCCTGTCACCTCCAGGGTGTAGTACTCCGTACCCACGTCCACCACCGTTGCGTGGAAGATGTCGGCCATTCCAAGGATCTCGGCCCTGTTCTCGGGTTTCGCCCTCACCTTGAGAAGCGCCGTTTCCCGCTGGACGAACTCCGTATCCGTGAAGTCCCACACCTTGATCACGTTGATCAGCTTGTTGAGCTGTTTCTTGATCTGCTCCAGGATGAACATGTCCCCCACGGCCACCAGGGTGATCCGCGAAACCAGGGGGTCGACCGTCTCCGACACGCAAAGGCTGTCTAT
>JAFGPH010000287.1 GCA_016926135.1 Deltaproteobacteria bacterium | reverse complement strand
TTCCACATGTTGGCCATGGCCAGGTACACGAAAAAGAGGAACAGAAAAAGAAGCCATGTCCTGGGCAATCCCATCAGGGGAAGGATGGCCAGCACAACGGCCAACCCCGGCAGCAGGATCATTGCCTTCCATCCAAAGGTAGGTACCTTCAACGCTTCCTCCAACGCCGGCTTACGGTCTCATCCTCGCTACAGCATCCGAGGAGTCTGTTGCATTTCGAACAAGGAATCCCGAATCATGAAGTGAAGCGGATTCGGTTCTTTCCTTCGATATTCGGTGTTCGACCCGTCCTCCGTAGCAGGCCACTGCGGAGGGTGGATATTCTGCAGTTCTCTTTTCACTCATCCCTCTAACGCCCGAACAACCCCTGCGGCCGCACGGCCAGGAGCACGAGCACTACCACATAGACAATGAGCATCTGCTCCGACGCGCCGATAAAATGCGCGCCCAGTGTCTGGGCCAGACCCAGGATGATTCCGCCCAGAAATGTCCCCAGGATGCTTCCCAGCCCCCCCAGGATGACCACCCCAAAGGCAATAATCAGGAAGGGGATTCCTGAGACGGGCGTAAAAGGAAACGTCAACCCCAGGAACACCCCGGCCACGGCCGAGACAGCCGCTGAGATTCCGAAGGTGATGGCGAAGAGGCGCGCGGTGTTGATCCCGATCAGTTGAGCCGCCAGGATGTCCTGGGAAGCTGCGACGATGGCTTGCCCCAGGTAGGTTTTTTTCAAAAACGTTCCGAGGCTCAGCATCACGACGACCGCCACCCCGAAATTCAGCAAATAGACGACCGGGATATAAAGCTCCCCCACGGTGAAACTCTGAAGGCTGTAAGAGGTCGTCAGTCCCCTGGACAAGGGGGTAAAGACGATCTGGTAGACATTCTCCAGGACCAGGGAAATCCCGAAGGCGATGATCAGCGGGGCTTCCATGGATATGCTGAAAACCGGGGCCATCAGGAATTTCTGGATGGCAAAACCCACTCCGAACAGCACGGGAATCCCGAGCAGGAGGCCCAGAATGGGGTCCACTCCCGCGTGCGTGAGCAGGGCGTAAGCGAAGTAACTGCCGAAGATCACCAGGTCTCCGTGGGCCACGTTGATCAGCTTCATCACGCCGAACACCAGGGAAAGCCCCAGGGCGATGACCGTGTACAGTCCCCCCAGGAGGACTCCACTCACCACGGGCGTGGCTATGTCGACCCATGCTCCGCTCATCCCTTTGACCCGAAATAGGCCTTCTTCACCTTCTCCTCTTCCCGAAGCTCTGAGGAGGCTCCGCTCAACACAATCCGGCCGGTCTCCAGAATATAAGCCCTTTCAGCCTCCGAAAGGGTTCTTCTCACGTTCTGTTCCACAAAGATGATGGTGATCCCCCTTGCCCGGATCTCCCTCAAGACCTTGTAGAGCTCGTTCACGATGAGAGGGCTGAGGCCGAGAGACATCTCGTCCAGGAGCATGAGCCTGGGGTCGGACATCAGGGCCGAGCCTATGGCCATCATCTGCTGCTCCCCGCCGCTGAGGGTCTTGGCAACCTGGTTCTTTCTCTGCTCCAGCCTGGGGAAATGCCGGTATACGTTTTTGAGGTTCTCTTCCCTCCTGGGTCTGGCCTTCCGGTTGTATGAGCCGATTCTGAGGTTCTCGGACACGGTCATATCAGGGAAGATCCGTCTTCCTTCAGGAACCTGGGAAATGCCCAGGGTCACGATCCGGTAAGGATCCAGGGAGGTGATATCCCTTCCTCCGAATACAATGTTCCCCCTGGAGGGGTGCAAGATACCGGAGAGGGTGTTCAGCAAGGTGGATTTTCCCGAGCCGTTGGCCCCGATGATCGCCACCGTTTCGCCGGTCTTTACCTCCAGGGAAATATCCCACAATACCTGCAGGCTTCCGTAGCGGGCGTCTATGTTACTGACCTTGAGCAGCGTTTCGCCAACCATTCCCCTTACTTTCTCATGGCTAACCGAGATAGGCCCTGATGACCTTCTCGTCCTCCATGACCTCCCCCGGGGCGCCCTCGGCAATCTTGACGCCGCTGTCGATGACCGTCACTCTCTCCACAGCCTCCAGCATGACCCTCAGGACATGCTCGATCATGATGTAGGTGATGCCCAGGGAACGGATCTCTTTCAGGATATCCAGGAACCGCGGGATTTCCACCTCGGTGAGCCCTGCACCCACCTCGTCGATCAGCAGCAGCCTTGGATTGGAGGCCAGGGCCCTGGCCAGCTCCAGCCGCTTGAGGGTCAGGGCCTCCAGATTCCCTGCCAGGTCATCTCTCTTCCCAGAAAGATCCACAATCCCCAGGATCCTCTCCGCCTCGGCCATGGCGGCCGCTTTCCCCAATCCCCTCCCATACATCGCCGCCACCGCCGTGTTCTGAAGAGCGGTCAGATGGCCGAAGGGCTGGGGGATCTGATACGTCCTCGCAATCCCGAGCCGACAAACCCGGTGCGGCGGGAGACCGCTGATGTCATGGCCCTCAAACCTGACCCCTCCATGGTCGGGGCTATATTGGCCGGAAATGACACTGATGAGCGTGGTCTTACCGGCCCCGTTTGGGCCCATCAGGCCCACGGCCTCGCCCTGATACACATCCAGGCTCAAGTCGCTCAAGGCGACCAGCCCGCCAAAGCGCTTCGTCACCCTGGTGATCGAGAGAATCGGCTCAGCCAACGATGGTCCCTTCCTCAAAGAACAGTACTCTTTTCCTTTGCCCCGCTTCCACCGGCGGGACAAAGGAAAAATCCCTTAACAGGCCTGTGCCCTCTGCGTCCGCGGTGAATCCTCTCCTACGGGATCGGGAACAGGAGGTCCGCCGTCTTCGGCAGAAAGTCATGATTCGAGATGACCACCTCGTTGACCCACCCTTTCCCCTTTTTCACCCACTGTCCGAAGGAGACCGGGTGTCGGCTGAAATTCTCGTCGTCAAAGACCACCCTGTGATACACGGTCATTAGATCCGTCTTCTTCAGTGAGGCCATGACCTTGTCCGCATTGAGCGAACCGCCCCGTTCGATGGCGTCGATCAGGATCTGAATGCTCTGATAACCCATGCCGATATTCTGGTTCACGGGCTGAGAGGTCTTCTTGTTCCATCTTTCGAAGAGGGTTTGCGGCGTGGTGCCGCCGATGCCGGGGCAGCCCTTGAATGCCGGGTTCCAGAACATCTCGTTGCTGATGCCGTTTCCAAGATCACCGCCCCACGCGTTCACGTCCGAGAAGAAGAGGGCGGCCCGGGTGGCGTATACCATCTTCGGCTTGTAGCCCATCCTCTTGGCCTGTCTCCACATGGCGCCGAAAAAGGGTCCCGGCGCATTGGCCCACAGGACCTGGCAATCGTTGTCTTTCCATGCCTTGATGAGAGACGAAAAGTCCGTGGTCTCCATAGGGACCAGTCCAAATTCATCCTTGACCCGGTAAACGTTCCACCCCTTCTGCGCAAGGACCGGGCTGAAGGCCAGGTACCACCCTCTTCCGTCGGGCTCATCGGATGCAAAGGCCGCGCATTTCTTGTTGGTTTTTGCTCCCAGTTCATTCAGAGCGCCTGTCCAGGAATCCATCATGCTGTATCCCATCTTGCCTGCGCGAAAGTCCCCTGCCTTGGCGGGGGTGGCGATGGCAAAGCTCGGTGTCCAAGTGTACTGCCATGGTTTCTCAACCGACTTTCGCATGCCCATCCATGCCTCGTAGGGACCGCAGCCGGAGATCTGCACCGTCTTGTACCTCTCACACACGCTTGCAATGGGCGCCCGCATGTGGGGAGGGTCCATGCCGTTCACGATAAAATGAACCTTATCCCGCAGGATGAGGTCCTGGGCAAGGGTTCCCGACTTGGTCGGATCGCCCTCATTGTCGACCTTGACGACCTGGATGGGCAGCTTCTTGCCCACATCCTTCACCATCACCCCACCCAGCTTGTTGATGTCTTCCACGGCCGCCTCTATTCCGAACACCCCACCTTCCCCGAATCCCGCGTGGGGTCCCGTGAGCCCCGTACAAACGCCCACCAGGATCTTGTCGGGCGCCGCCTCCGCCTGGATCACCGGCCAGCCGCCCATACCCAGAGCCAAAGCACACACGATCACCATCGCCGAAGAAATCGAGATAAACCGTTTCATGGATCCCTCCTCTCCTTTTTGATGTTTCGAGCCACTTTGTCCCTTGCCTGATTGATCGTCCTCGACTCAGCACTCCAACGCCATTCGGAATCGCACCCAAATCAGGATCCTGCTGTCTGAGAAGCGGTTCACACCGGACTCCATGCTCCAACTTCCGGTTGCAGGGCAGCCCCGGCCCGAGACGCTACTCCCCAATCCCCTTCAAGGGCTCAGGGTGATATAAACAGGCCGAAATCTTCCGGGCCGTCTCCTTCAGGGCCTTGGCCATCCTGGAGTTGCCCCGCCTTGCCATCCTTTGCCGGGGCGCCGCCACAACGACGGCGGCGACAGGTTCGACCCCGTGGTTGAATACGGGGGCGCCGATGGCACAGGTGCCCGCGTTGACCTCCTCGAGATCGAAGGCGATTCCCTCCCGTCGGATCTTTTCCACCTCCCGGGCGAAGGCCTGCGGGTCCGTAATGGTATTCTTCGTGAAACGCTCCAACTCGCGCCCCAGGAGGGCTCGTCGCCCGTCAGGAGAAGAAAAGG
>JAFGPH010000286.1 GCA_016926135.1 Deltaproteobacteria bacterium | reverse complement strand
TGACCAGAAGCCTGGGGCTCCTTTCGTGGCTGTTGATCGTTCTGGCGGCCTGCGGCTTTCTCACGTTTTCCTTCTATCAGAACGCCGAAACCATCCAGGAGTTCAAAGAGGACTTCTTTTATCCGCCCCGTCTCACCAACAACAGGTCCGCGGATCTTGAGACGCTGGACAAACTGAGGATCGAAATCCTCGATATGGAGCGGAGAAACCGCTCCTGGCTCCTCCCGAGACTGGGGCTCGACCAGAGCCGGATGGCCGTCAACGAATTGAAAAAGCACTTCTCGCGTCTTTTCAGGGATGGTTTTCTCAAACCCGTGGACGACAAGTTCTATGAGCACATCGGCTCGGTGAACCAGAACACACCGGAGGAGGAATTCGTAGACTACGCGGGTTACGTGGTGGCCCGGATCACCATACTCAGGGAGCACCTGGCCGGCAAGAAACTTCCCCTGAGGGGTGAATTCAAGAAGATCACCTCCAGTCTCCTGGAAACCCAGGACCCCCAGCTGAAACTGGCGCCCCAGATTGCCGCCAAATTCGGCGATGTTTACTATGCCTACCTTGACTGGGGGGCTGAACGAAGAGACTCCACAGAGAGGTTGGCCCAGATGAGGGTGGCCCTCATTCAGCTCCTGGAGAGGAAAGGGAGCGACCTGAAATGGCTGGTCCACAAGTGGGTTCCCGGTGTGCCGGACATCCGCCTCACCGACTTCTGGGGCGTTTCGGAGATTGGCGACTACAAGGGCAAGGTGTTGCTCTCCGGCGCTTACACCGATGCCGGCCGCAAGCACATTGAGGAGTTCATCAAGTTCATCGAGTCCGCCCTGGAAGACGAAAAGTCAAAGGCCCCTTTTGAGAAAAGAAAACAGGAATTCTGGCTCTGGTACAAGCAGGAGTTCTTCCGAGCCTGGCTGAAGTTCATCGAGAGTTATCACGAAGGATTGAATCGGCTGGATACCATCGCAGGATGGCAGCGTATGGCCTCCCTGATGACCACGGAGCGGAACCCCTATTTTATACTGCTGGACAAGGTGGCCGACGAGATTGACCTGCTCAAGCCGGAGACGGAAGTCCCCTCCTGGGCGGGAATGGTCACGCGGCTGAAGAAAGTCAGGCAACTCGCCAGGGCCGAAAAGGAAAAGGAAAAGGGGGGCTCCATCACGGGCAAGTTGCGGGCAAAGGAGGCGGAACTCAAAGAGAAGGTTTTTGAGAAGACCGACGAGGAAAAGGCCAAGGATCTGGACGATATGATGCTTCAGGGCAAGGCGTGGAACGAGTACCTGGACACCCTGGCCAAGATCAATGTGGGGGTCTCTTCCCGAAAGGAATGTTACGACATGTACTCGGGCAGTTTTCCCTACATGGAGGCACCCAACACGGAACTGTCTCCCTTTGCCGTCGCATACAGCAGTTACTACAAGCTGAAGGGCCTCTTGGACGGCAAGATGGATCTGCCGGAGATATGGGACCTGATCTTCGGACCCCTGGATTTTGTCATGGCCTATGCCTCGGACGAGACATCCTGCTTCCTGCAGGGCCAGTGGGAGGAGCAGGTGCTTGGGGTCCTCCAGGACGCCGATCCCGACAGGGCTGCCCGAGTCCTCTTCAACAAAACGGAGGGCGTGGTGTGGAAGTATATCGAGAATACGGCAAAGCCTTTCCTCGCCCGAAGTGAGGCGGGGTATTATGCCCGCCAGGATTTCAGAAAGCACACCATCCCTTTCAAGCCCGAGTTCATCCAGTTCCTGAATCAGGGGTCCGAGGGGGTCATCAACTTCGAGCCGTCCTACACCGTCTCCCTGGAGACCCTGCCCCTGGATGTGAATGACGACGCGAAGGCAGAGCCCTTTTCGTGCGTGCTCGTGGTGAACTGCTCCGACGGAAAGAAGAGCCTGGAAAACTACAATTTTCCGAACAGCGCCTCCATCACGTGGGACCCGGAGAAGTGCGGGGATGTCTCGCTCACCCTGTCGTTCCCCCAAGTCACTCTCCGCAAGGCATACAAGGGCAAGATGGGTTTCCCTCAGTTCCTGAAGGAATTCAGGGACGGAAGCCGCACCTTTTCGGTCAATGACTTTCCCGAGAACAAGGGAGACCTGGAGAGCATGGGCGTTACATCGATCAAGGTCGCCTACCGCATCAAAGGGGCGGAACCGGTGATTCGGCTGCTCCGTCGGGTACCCACCCAGGTGCCGACAACCATTGTCACGTGCTGGTCCAAGGGAAAGAGATAAATGGAAACGCAACCGGTCCTGTTTGTGAGGATGTGGTGATGGATCTTTCGGACCTGGGCAGGAACCCCATTTCGGAGCAGGAACCTGCCGGAAAAGATGCGCGTTTCGAACCGGACATGGAGGTCATCTCCGCAGAGATCGAGAAGCTCTCCTCTCCGACGGCATCCGGCGGGATCGACTGGCGCAAGATCGCCGATCTCTCGGCCAGGATCCTGGCCGAGCGGTCCAAGGACCTGCTGGTGGCCGCCTACCTCTGCATGGCCCTGCTGCAGATCGAGCAACTCAAGGGATTTGCCAGGGGCGTCCGTATCATCAGGGACCTGGTCGAGAACTTCTGGGAAACCATGTACCCGGTAAAGAAACGCATGCGGGGCCGCAAAAACGCCGTTGAATGGTGGCTGGAAAAGACGACGGCGTTCCTGGAAGCTTCGAAGCCTGTCCCCTTGCCCCAAGAGGAGATGGAGGCCCTTCAGGCCGATATTGGCGCCATCGAAGAGTTTCTGGCCCGGAATATGGAGGATGCGCCTGCCCTGGGGAGACTGCAGGGACTTCTTCCGGCGATCGAGGCATTGCCGGAGGGTGGAGGGGAAGGGCCTCCCCCGGAGAAACCCCAGGACGTGCAGCCTTTGCCGCAGCCTCAGGTGGCGACTGCGAAAACCGGTCCTGCCGGAGCGGAACCATCCACCCCCGTCCAAGGGGATTCGGATGCGGAGAGGGCCTTAAAGGAGGGGTTGGGTAAACTCGCGGGCGTTGCGAGTTTCTATATGGCAAAGGATATCTATCATCCCATGGCCTACAGTCTGACCAGGATGGCGGCGTGGACATCCGTGGCGGAGGCGCCCCCCAGCACGGACGGAAGGACGCGTATCCCGGCCCCGCCACAGACCTTGAAGTCTTCCCTGGACGCCCTTTACCGGGCAGGGGAGTGGGAGGGGCTTCTGAAGACCGCCGAGGCCAGGATCGGGGAGTTTCTTTTCTGGTTGGATCTGAATCGGTACGTGGCCGAGTCCCTGGAGCATCTGGGACACCAGGAGATAGGGGACATGATCTCCCAGGAGACCGCCCTTTACGTGAGACGGCTCAAGGGCGTTGAGTCCCTCTTCTTTTCCGACGGGACCCCTTTTGCAGACCAGGAGACCAGGGAGTGGCTCGGCCGAATCACCTCCCCTCCCCGCTCCGGGGCAGCTCCCGCCATCGTCCGGTCGCCGGAGGCGGCGGGAGAGCTCGAATCGAAGATCGCGGAGGAATGCGCAAAGGCCAGGTCCATGGTCAAGGAGAAGAAACTGGGTGAAGCGGTGGCTTTGCTGCACAGCGGGCTTCGAGATGGCAGGTCCGGACGGGAGAGGATGCTCTGGCGACTGGCCCTCTGTGATCTCCTGGCCTCCGCCGGAAGGGAAAATACAGCCTTCCCCCACCTCCAGGAGGTTCTCATCGAGGTGGATGAGTACAGGCTCGAGGTGTGGGACCCCGAATTTGCCCTTCAGGCCCTTAGAGGGGCCTATTCGGTGTGGAGGGCCCAGAAAGGGGAGCCGGCCCGGACCCGGGCCGCGGAGATCCTGGACCGGATCGCAAGGCTCGACCCGGCCGTAGCGGTGGAAATGGGAGGTTGAAATTGTGGAGTCCCGAAGCGGTGAAGTATTGGAGTAATGGTGGAAGAGGTCGTATTCCGTGTTACTATTACTCCGATACTCCAGTACTCCAAAACTCCAGGTCTTTTTGGGATCAAACCATACCAGAAGGAGGTAGGACATGGCAAAAGAAGGATCGGTGGCCCCCAAGGAAAGGGTCAACATCGTCTACCGCCCGGCAACCGGGGACGCCAAGGAGGAGACGGAGCTTCCCCTGAAGGTGCTGGTGGTGGGGGATTTTACCCTCCGGGATGACGAGACCCCGGTGGAAGAACGCAAATCCATCAATGTGGACAAAGACAACCTGGACGAGGTGCTGAAGGCCCAGAACGTTCAGTTGAAGACAGGGGTGAAGAACACCCTCTCGGACGATCCGGAGGCCCAGTTGAATGTGGACCTGGACTTCAAGAGCATGAAGGACTTTGAACCGGATGCCATTATTGGAAAGATTCCCGAGCTGAAGAAACTCCAGGAGCTGCGAGATGCCCTGAAGGCCCTGAAGGGCCCCCTGGGGAATGTCCCTGATTTCAGAAAGCGCATTCAGGACCTGGTCCAGGACGAGGGGGCCAGGGCTCGGCTTCTCAAAGAGCTGGGGATCGAATAGGGAGGAGGAAAGAATATGGTTGAAGAAAAAAAAGAGGTGGCCCAGGAGCAGGCGCAGGTTGCAGAGGAGGCCTCGCTTCTCGACCAGATACTCGATTCCACCAGGCTGAAACCCACGGACGAGGCTTACTCCATCACGAAACAGGGAGTGCAGGCCTTCATCGATGAGTTGCTCAAACCCGGGAGGGAGGGGATCAAAATCAGCCCTGCCCTGGCGGACGACATGATCGCAGCGATCGATCAGAAAATGTCTCGACAGGTCGATGCCGTTCTGCACAATGCGGAGTTCCAGAAACTGGAATCCGCCTGGCGATCCCTGAAGTTCCTCGTTGACCGGACCGATTTCAGGGAGAACAACAAGCTCGAGATCCTGAGCGTCAAAAAGGAAGAGTTGCTGGGCGACTTCGAGGATGCCCCGGAGGTGACCAAGTCGGGACTCTACCGGAAAATCTACACCCAGGAGTACGGCCAGTTCGGGGGGCAACCCTTCGGCCTGATCGTGGGCAACTATGAGTTTGGAGCCGGGGCCCAGGACATCAAGCTCCTGCAGAATGTGGCGAGTGTGGCCACCATGGCCCATGCGCCCTTTGTGGCCGCAGCGAGCGCGCAGATGTTCGGCCTGCAGGGTTTCTCGGGGCTGCCCAACCTGAAGGACCTCAAGTCCATCTTCGAGGGGCCTCAGTACATCAAGTGGCAGGCCTTCCGAACGTCCGAGGACTCCCGGAATGTTGCCCTCACCCTGCCCCATTTCCTGCTGCGTCTGCCCTACGGTCCGGAAACGCAGCCGACCAAGAAGTTCAATTACAAGGAGGAGGTCTCGGGGGGCAACGACTCTTTCCTGTGGGGGAATGCAGCCTTCGCCTTTGCATCGAGGATCACGGACAGCTTCGCCAAGTACCGCTGGTGCGCCAACATCATCGGTCCCCAGGGGGGCGGCGCGGTAGAAGACCTCCCCATTTATCAGTACGAGGCCATGGGCGAGATCCAGACCAAGATCCCCACCGAGATCCTCATCTCGGAGCGGAGGGAATTCGAGCTGGCCGAGGAAGGCTTCATTGCCCTGGCCATGAGAAAGGGAAGCGACAATGCCGCCTTCTTCTCGGCCAACTCCTGTCAGAAGCCCAAATTTTTCGGCATCTCCAAGGAAGGCAAGGAGGCCGAGCTCAACTACAAGCTGGGCACCCAGTTGCCCTACACCTTTGTGATCAGCAGACTGGCCCACTACATCAAGGTGATCCAGCGGGAGAACATCGGCACCTGGAAGGAGCGGGGAGACCTGGAGAGGGAACTCAACAACTGGATTCGGCAGTACGTGGCGGATCAGGACAATCCCTCCCCGGGGGTGCGCAGCCGCAGGCCCCTCCGGCAGGCCGAGATCACCGTGTCGGACGTGGAGGGCGATCCGGGCTGGTACCGGGTGTCCCTCAAGGTGAGACCCCACTTCAAGTACATGGGGGCATCCTTTACCCTGTCGCTGGTGGGGAAACTGGATAAGAAGTGAGAAATGTCCAATGTCCAATGCAGAATGTCCAATGTCCAAGGGAAGCAGAGGAGCAAGTCAAAGCGTTTGACTTCTGCGGTTGGACATTGTGCGGTCCCACAGGGGAGATTCTTTCGAGGTCGAGGAGGCGGTCCGGTCCTCGTTGGCAAGAACCGAGAACCCGTTGAGGGTTCCATTCCAATCCAGAGAGAGGAGGAACACCGTTATGCCAATGCCATGCCACATGTCAGTCACGGGAAAGAACCAGGGCAAGATCGAGGGCTCATGCGACATCCAGGGAAGGGAAGGAACCATTCTGATCTACGCCGTGGACCACACGGTGGAGATTCCCAGGGACACCCACACGGGGCTTCCCACAGGCAAGAGGATCCACCT
>JAFGPH010000285.1 GCA_016926135.1 Deltaproteobacteria bacterium | reverse complement strand
TGGCCCGAGGACCAGATGGAGTTCGAAGGTGGGCACGGTGGCCACCTTTGTCTTCGAAATGAAACCATGGGTCTCTACCTTGTGGGGGATCTCAAATGCCTTGCTCACCTTGGTCGGGTCCAGGCTGTAGTATCCTGCCACAACGCCGACCCACTTGGTTTTCTCCATCCTGTCCAGTTCGATGGTCTTGGACCCTCCCGGTTCGACAAAGACCTTGCGCACCGCGGTGACCGTGGGGTCCACGTCCTGACCTTCCAGAAGCTTCTTGAGCCCCTCCTGGTACTTGGCCAGCTTATTGAAGGGGTTCGGATCGGTCAACTGGTAAACGGCCAAGAGCAGGGCATGGGGCTTGTCCCCCATTGCATTGAGGTTCCTGTCCGCCGTGTAGCTGATCTTGATCCCACCCGGTCCGAATTCCCATGAGGGAACGGGGTCGGGGGAGTGGGAACAGGAGGGCAAGCCGGTTCCAAGCAGGATCACCGCGGCAGCCGTCCACCATTTCCATGTCTCTCGCCTCTTTCGGACCATCTCTTCCCTCATCCCTTGAGTCTCATCACATCGTCACGGTGAAAAGAGCCCCTTCTGCACCCTCTCCAGATGCCGGGAACTCTCCCCTCTCCCCTCCGGGCTCTCGAGCCGGCCCTTCAGGAAGTACCGCTCAAACAACCTGTTGAAGTCGGTCCAATTCCCCTCCTGCCTGTCCCGTTCCATGAAACGTCGCAGGCCGTTCATCTTCGCATCCAGGTCGTCCACGAGATGCAGCGCAAAGGCCTCCAGGAACTTGGGCCTCTTCGGGGAACCGAATTCAAATTCCCCGTGGTGACTCAGGATCAGGTGCTTGAGTCGAAGACCCAGTTCCTGGGGAAAGCCCTTCAAGCCTTCGAGTTTTTCCTCCACCATGCCGACACCCAGGACGATGTGCCCCAGGAGTCTCCCCTCGTCCGTGTAATCGATCTGCCGGTCGAAGCGCAATTCCTTCACCTTGCCTACGTCGTGCAGCAGGGCCCCTGCCAGCAGGAGATCCCTGTCGAGTTCCCCATAATGGGCCGCCGCAAGTTCTGCCGTCTCGCAGACCGAGAGGGTATGCTCCAGAAGCCCCCCCAGATAGTTGTGATGGAAATTCTTGGCCGCCGGCGCCTTCTTGAAAAGGGAGAGAAACGCGTGGTCCGAGAGGAACCGGTCCACGAGCCCCTTCAGGTGGGGGTTCTTCAGCCCCTTCATCACCTGCCTCAGGGAAGCCATCATCTCTGAGACATCCCTGGGGGTCTCCTCCAGGAAGATCTCCGGGTCCGCACCTTTCGAAACTCTCAGGTTCGAAAGGGTAAGCTGAACCTGATCCTGGTAAAGGCCGGCAATGCCCTCCACATCCAGGACATCGCCTTCCCTGAAGACGGATGAGAGTTCCTCCACTCTCTCCCACAACCGGGCCTCGATCTCACCGGTGCGATCCATCAGGGTCATGCCGAGATAGGGGTCGCCCCGCTTGGTGGAGCCCACTCTCTTGACCTTGACGAGGTAGAGCCCCTGGATCCGGTCGTCCTTGCGAATATCCTTTACCCAGAGATGGGACCGCTTTTCCTCCACCGACCATCCTCTATTCATTTGTCATTGATCATCGATCATTGATCATTTGTCGTTGATCATTGGATTTGCGGAATGTCCAACCGCAGAAGTTAGAGGCTTTGACTTGCTCTTTCTCTTTCCCTGGACATTCGACATTCTGTATTGGACATTGGACATTCATCAGTCCTCGAAATTCCCCTCTGGCCCCTTGTCACTGCTGATCTTGCGCGCCTTTTCCCTGATCTTCGTCTCCGTCCATGCAGCCGCATCTTCGATCCGTTCGGCCTTGGGGCCCAGGTCATGGGAACCTGCACCCAGGATGGCCTCTATCGCCAGGGGTGCCGTATCCTGTGCATTGAATACCTGTGCGAGAAGATCGTAGACGAAATCTTCCACCCCTTTGCACATCCTCTCCCGCACCTCCCGGGGCAGGCCGAGCAGCTTGTTCTCAAAGGGGAGGTTCAGCTTCTTGTAGTCCCCCGCCTTCAGGGACTTGGAATTGGCATAGGCCACCATCTCGGCCCACATGGCGTCCGTGACCCCCCGGTGCGGAACCTTGACGAATTCACCGCTCTCGTCCAGGAAGGCGTTCCCATACTCATTCACCTTCAATCCCCAGGAGATCATCTGCAGGGCGGTGGCCACGTTCGCCTTCGTGGTGTGGGTCTCCTGAGTGATCCTGCGCAACCGCTCGGAGTTGTTCCCCGAGGTCCCGTGCTGGGCGCCCGAAATCCCGTACCTGGCCAGGGCCCCGTGGATCTCCTTGGTGAGATCCACTTGAATCCCCGCATCGCTGGCCTCGATACCGTGGGTGGTCCCGTTGTTGAGAGCGATCCAGTCCGGGAACATGCCGTGGGCATTCAGGCCCTGGATCAGGAAGAGTGCCTCCTGGACGGTGGAAAGGCCGGCCTTTCCTTTGATCTCTCCCACCTCCGTCTCATACCCCGCCCACCCGGGGACGAAGGGGTTAAGGACGATGTTGGCCAGCAAATTCTCGTCGTCCGGCAGGTGTGATGCATCAATGGCGATGGAGGTAATCCCCGCCTCGAACATGGTGGGTATCTCCACCCTGGCCGCGTCCAGGTCCTTCTCGCCCTTGATGCCGTAGTGATCCGCGTGGACGGCGACAGGCACCGTCAACCCCAGTTCGTTGCAGACCGCGTCCACCTGTCTGGCCATGTTCCAGTAGTTGACTGCACAGTAGGCGCTGGCGCCTCCCTCGGACTTGGCGATCTCGATGATGATGACCGCATTCGCCCTCTGAGCCGCCTGAAGGGCGCCTCGCAATACAAAATGATTCCTGCCGTTGGCGGCAATGGTCATCGCCTTGCCTTTGGAGATCATGGCCCGATCAATCACCTTGCCACTCACGATAAGGGCTTTGGAGCCCGGAAAGAGCCTTGTCACGTTGGGTGGCCGGCCGATCTCTAGCGCCTTCTGGAAATCCTGGGGTGAAACGCTTCTCCGGGACGACATGGTGTTCCTCCTTGTCTTGCGCTGCGAGCCCCTGGGCGCGGCCGTGCCTCGATCCCCAGCCCTCGCATCGAATCGGTTCGCGTCAAAAAGGTC
>JAFGPH010000284.1 GCA_016926135.1 Deltaproteobacteria bacterium | reverse complement strand
GAGGTGAAAGACCTCGTCTTCGGCCTTTACGGGAAGACCCCTACCCCGATCGATCCCGAGGTCCAGAAGAAGGTGCTCAAAGGCTACAAGCGGGGTGAAACCCCGGTCACCGGTCGGGCGGCCGACTTTCTTGAACCCGAATTGGAGAACGCCCGCAAAAAGATCGGAGACCTCGCCAAGAACGACTTCGACCTGCTCATCTTCGCCCTCTACCCCACGACAGGAGAGCAGTTCCTGAAGTGGAAGTACGGACTGGAAGAAAAACCCCCTGCGGTCAAACCCAAGACCCTGGAGGACATCCGCAAGGAAGACGAGGCCATGGCCGCGGCCCTGGAGGCGGTGTGCAAGGCGAGTTTTTAGACAGGCGCTGATCGCCTCTTCGGGACCGACACGGATCTGCCCGCGGGGGAAGACATGGGATCAGGAGAGGCGGGTCTCTATTGCCCGCCTTCGACCTTTAAGAATGGAGTATGGGAGTGATGGAGTGTTGGGTTCATGGGGTTCTCAAATCATGAGTCGTTGATCTTGCACCATCACTCTAATACTCCGGTATTCCATCACTCCACTCTTCGTTGCAGGGAGGGTCAAGCATGAACTGGCTTTTCCGAACCGTCATTTCCTCCATCGGCAAGAAACAGATCATGGCCGTCACGGGCCTGGGCTTCTGTCTTTTCCTGGCAACCCACCTGGCAGGCAACCTGACCCTTTACGGCGGCAAAGAGCTTTTTCTCTCCTATGTGGACCACCTCCATGCCTTAGGTTATCTGATCACGGCGGCGGAGATCGGCCTCGTGGTATTTGCGCTTGCCCATGTCATCACCGGGCTGTTTCTCTTCTTCGAAAATGTCATGGCCCGTCCCGTGAGGTATGCGGTCAAGAGGAGCGCAGGGGGACGAACCATCGGCTCGGCCACAGCGCCTTATACAGGGATTCTCATCCTGGTCTTCATCCTGATCCACCTCCTGACCTTTCGCTTTGTGGATAAGACAACCACCAATGACTTCCTGATCCTGACGCAGAAGTTTGCCCACAGCGGATGGGCCATTTTCTATATCGTCGGGGTAATCATTGTGGCCGTCCATGTGAGCCACGGCTTGTGGAGCGGCTTCCAGACGCTCGGGCTCAATCACCCGAAATACATGCCCCTCATCAGGAAAGGGGGCATTCTCTTCAGCGTGGTGGTCGGAGCAGGATTTGCTTCGATTCCCCTGTTCGTTTTCTCCATGATTTGAGGAGGGGAACATGCAACTGGACGCCAGGATCCCGGGAGGTCCGCTGGAATCGAAGTGGGACAGACACCGCTTTGAACTGAAGCTGGTGAACCCGGCCAACAAGAGGAAGTTCGAGATCATCGTGGTGGGGACGGGCCTTGCAGGGGCTTCCGCCTCCGCCAGCCTCGCCGAACTGGGCTACAACGTAAAAACCTTCTGTATTCAGGACAGCCCGCGACGGGCCCACAGTATCTCAGCTCAGGGGGGAATCAACGCCGCCAAGAACTACCGGGGCGACGGAGACAGCATCCGGCGACTCTTCTACGATACCATCAAGGGCGGCGATTTCCGCGCCCGGGAGGCCAACGTCTACCGGTTGGCCCAGATCAGCAACAACATCATCGACCAGTGCGTCGCCCAGGGAGTTCCCTTCGCGCGCGAGTACGGCGGGCTGCTTGCAAACCGCTCCTTTGGCGGGGCCCAGGTGGAGCGGACCTTCTACGCCAGGGGCCAGACCGGTCAACAGCTCCTGCTTGGCGCCTACAGCGCCTTGATGCGCCAGGTCCATGCAGGCAAGGTCACCATGCTTCCCCGCAGGGAACTGCTGGATGTGGTGCTCGTGAACGGCACCGCCCGGGGGATCGTAGCTCGCAATCTCATCACCGGTGAAATGGAAGCCCATGCGGCCCACGCGGTAATCCTCGCCACCGGGGGTTACGGAAACGTGTACTTCCTTTCCACCAACGGCATGAGCAGCAACGTGAGTGCGGCGTGGCGGGCACACAAGAAGGGCGCCCTCTTCGCCAATCCCTCCTTCACCCAGATCCATCCCACCTGCATCCCGGTCCATGGCACCTACCAGTCCAAATTGACCCTCATGAGTGAGAGCCTCCGAAACGACGGCAGGGTCTGGGTACCCAAGCGCATGGGTGACAACAGGCGGCCCAACGAGATCCCCGAATCGGAGAGGGACTACTACCTGGAAAGGAAGTATCCCAGTTTCGGTAACCTGGTCCCGAGGGACGTGGCATCCAGAAATGCCAAGGAGGTATGCGACCAGGGCAAAGGGGTGGGGCCGACCGGTTACGCGGTCTATCTGGATTTCAAGGACCCCATCCGGAGAGACGGGGTGGACGGGATCAAGAGAAAATACGGGAACCTCTTTCAGATGTACGAGAGGATTACCGGGGAAAACCCTTATGAAACGCCCATGATGATCTATCCTGCCGTTCACTATGCCATGGGCGGACTCTGGGTGGACTACAACCTCATGAGCACGATCCCGGGTCTCTTCGTGCTGGGCGAGGCCAATTTCTCCGACCACGGCTCCAACCGGCTGGGCGCCAGCGCCCTCATGCAGGGCCTGGCCGATGGGTATTTCATCATTCCCTACACGATCGGCGGGTACATCGCCGCCGGTTCCCTCCCGGAGGTCAAGGAGACCCACCCCGCATTCCAGGAAAGCCTCCGGGTCGCGGAGGAGATCACCCGCAAGCTCCTTTCCGTCAGGGGCAGGAGAACGGCGGCCGATTTTCACCGCGAACTGGGCCGCATCATGTGGGAACACTGTGGCATGTCCCGGAATGAAGAGGGGCTCTTGAAGGCAAAACAGATGATCCCGGCCGTCCGGGAGGAGTTCTGGAAGAACGTCCGCATCCCCGGCTCGGCCGGGGAACTCAATCAGGGCCTGGAGAGGGCATCTCGGATAGCGGATTTTCTTGAATTTTCGGAACTGATGGTGGATGATGCTCTCTCCCGGGAGGAGTCCTGCGGTTGTCATTTCAACGAGGCCTTTCAAACCGAAGACCATGAAGCTCAGCGAAACGACGATTCCTGCTGCTACGTTTCGGCATGGGCCTTCAACGGTGTGGGAACGCCTTCCACACTTCACAGAGAGCCGCTTGTTTTCGAGAACGTCACGCTCGCCCAGAGGAGCTACAAATGAGCAAGAACATCCATCTCACGCTGAAGGTGTGGCGACAGAAAGCCTCCGATGAGAAAGGCCGCTTCGAGACCTACGACGCCAAGGACATCTCCACGGACATGTCCTTTCTGGAGATGCTGGACGTGGTCAACGAGAGACTCACCCTGGAAGGGAAAGACCCCATTGCCTTTGACCATGACTGCCGGGAGGGGATTTGCGGGAGCTGCGGCTCCATGGTCAACGGCCTGGCCCACGGCCCGCAGCGCGGCACCACCCTCTGCCAGCTTCACATGAGGCACTTCAAGGACGGGGACACCCTGGTGATCGAACCGTGGCGCGCGCGGCCCTTCGGTGTGCTGAGAGACCTGGTCGTGGACAGGAGCGCCTTTGACCAGATCATCCAGGCGGGCGGGTACGTCTCCGTGAGCACGGGCCAGGCCCCGGAAGCCAACTCCATCCCCGTTTCTGCGGAAATGGCCGAACTGGCGATGGATGCAGCGGCCTGCATCGGATGCGGGGCCTGCGTGGCCGCCTGCCCGAACGCCTCGGCCATGCTTTTCGTCTCCGCCAAGGTATCCCATCTGGCCCTTCTTCCCCAGGGAAGACCTGAGGCCGCAAAACGGGCCCTTTCCATGCTCCGTAAAATGGACGAACTGGGTTTTGGAAACTGCAGTAACGAGACAGAGTGTGAAGCGGTATGCCCGAAGGAGATCTCCATCAGTCATATCGCCCGCTTCAACCGCGAGTTCCTAAAGGCAAGCTTCGGCTCCTCCGAGGAATAAGGGATGGGCCGTCCCAACAAGAAAGGAGTGTTCTCATGAGAAGGAAAGTGACGGTTGTAGGAGCTGGCAACGTCGGTGCCACGGCAGCCATGCGTCTGGCGGAAAAGGCCCTGGCCGACGTGGTGCTGGTGGATGTGCTGGAAGGGGTCCCGGCAGGCAAGGCCCTGGACCTCATGGAGGCGGCCCCCATCGAGAAGCACGATTCGAAAATCCTGGGTTTCACCAAGGATTACTCCGGCGCAAGGGGTTCGGACATCGTCATCATCACTGCGGGCATCCCCAGAAAGCCCGGGATGAGCCGGGATGACCTCCTTTCCACCAACATGGGGATCATGCGCACCGTCGTGAAGGAAATCGCCGCCGTGGCACCGGAGTCCGTTCTCATCATCGTGAGCAATCCCCTGGATGCCATGTGTCACGTGGCCTATGACACGAGCGGGTTCCCCAAGGAGCGGGTCCTGGGCATGGCCGGTGTCCTGGACTCGGCCCGATACCGCGCCTTCATCGCCATGGAACTGAATGTGTCCGTGGAAAACATCCACGCCTTTGTGCTGGGGGGTCATGGCGATACCATGGTCCCCATCTCCCGGTATTCCACGGTCGCCGGAATCCCTGTCACCGAATTGCTCCCGGCGGACAGAGTCAAGGCCCTCGAAGACCGCACCCGCACGGGCGGGGCGGAGATTGTGAACCTCCTCAAGACCGGAAGTGCCTACTACGCCCCCGCCTCCGCCGCGGTCGAAATGGCGGAGGCCATCCTGAAAGATAACAAGAAGATCCTTCCCTGCGCCACCTACCTCCAAGGGGAGTACGGCATTCAGGACCTCTTCATCGGCGTCCCCGTGAAACTCGGTTCAAAAGGCGTGGAGCAGATCATCGAGATCAGCCTGAACGAAGAGGAACAGAAGGCCCTCCACCATTCCGCCGCCGCCGTCCGAGGCCTCGTGGAGGACATGAAGAGGCTGAGTGCATCGTGAACGGACGCTGAATCCCTATTTCTCTCTATCTTTCCGGGACAAGGAGAAGCAGCATGAAGGAAAAGACGTACACAACCATTGAAGGAAACGAGGCAGCCGCCCATGTGGCCTACGCCATGAGTGAGGTCACCGCCATCTACCCGATCACCCCCTCCAGCAGCATGGGCGAGTACTGCGACGAGTGGGCGGCCCACGGCCGAAAGAACATCTTTGGCCAGGTCGTGAAGGTGGTCGAGATGCAGTCCGAAGCGGGTGCAGCGGGCGCCGTCCACGGCACCCTCGCTGCAGGGGCCCTGTCCACCACCTTTACCGCATCCCAGGGACTGCTCCTCATGATTCCCAACATGTACAAGATCGCGGGTGAAATCATGCCCACGGTCTTCCACGTCTCCGCCCGCGCCGTCGCAGCCCACGCCCTCTCCATCTTCGGCGACCACTCCGACGTGAATGCCGTCAGGGAGACGGGATTCTCCCTCCTCGCCTCCGCCTCGGTTCAGGAGGTCATGGACCTGGCCCTGGTGGCCCACCTGGCCAGCATCCGTGCCAGCCTTCCCTTTGTGCACTTCTTCGACGGCTTCAGGACCTCCATGGAAATCCAGAAGATCGAGATCATTGACTATGCGGATATGGCCGCCCTTCTGGACTACGAGGCCATCGAAGAATTCAGGAACCGCTGCATGAACCCGGAATACCCCCAGATGAGAGGGACCGCACAGAACCCGGACATCTACTTCCAAAACAAGGAGGCAGCCAACCCCTTCTTCGCCAAGATTCCGAATATCGTGCAGGAGGAGATGGACAAGGTGAGCGCCCTGGTGGGAAGGAAATATCACCTCTTCGACTACGTGGGTGACCCGGAGGCCGACAGGGTCGTGGTCTCCATGGCCTCCAG
>JAFGPH010000283.1 GCA_016926135.1 Deltaproteobacteria bacterium | reverse complement strand
GTGAAGTTGAGGAAGAGATTCGGCATTGAGAAGGGTGGGCCGGTCATCGTGGAGGAGCGGGATCGTGAAATCGTCCTGAAGCCGGCAGTGGTGATGGAAGTGGACTTATACACGGACGAGCAGATAGACGAATGGGTGAAGGAAGACTCTCTCTCAGATTCCGAACGCAAAACCATCCTCAAGAAGGCCGGAAAGAAGCGGTGAAAAGGCTTTTTCTGGACGCCAACGTCCTCTTTACCGCTTCCTGCAACCCGGCCGGTAAGGCTTCACTGGTCATCGAACTGGGGGCAGCGGGGGCCTGGCGTCTCTTCAGCAGCGGCTATGCAGTGGCGGAGGCCCGTCAGAATTTGCAGGTGAAGGCTCCGCCCGCCCTCCCTGTTCTGGAAGGAATCCTGCCTCAGATTCAGATCGTCGCCGCCAAGGGGAGTGCTTCTATCCCTGTCGGCCTCGTGGTGAAGGATCAACCTATTTTTCAGGCTGCCGTTGCCTGCCGGGCCACCCATCTCCTCACCGGAGACAAGAAGCACTTCGGAGAATGGGTGAACAAGCCTGGGGTAACCTTCGGCGTCATCGTGCAGACGGTGGCTCAGTTCCTGGCATCGTTGTGAGACTCTCTCCTATCCCCGGATTGCGCTTCCCAGCTCGAAGATGGGCAGGAACACGGAGATCATCATGAGGCCGATCATGCCGCCCACGATGATGGTGATGACCGGGTTGATAAGGGCTACGATGGACCGGATGGTCTCCTCCACCTGGTCCTCGTAAAAGTTGGCCGCACTCTCCAGGAGCTCCCCCAGTTCTCCCGTCTGCTCCCCGGAGGAAATCATCTGGATGATGATGTCGGGAAAAAAGCCTGTTTTCAGGAAGGCCCCCGCCACGCTGAGTCCCCTCTCGATCAGGGAGGCCACCTGGTTGACCTTGCTTTCCAGGTACCTGTTGTAGCCAGCACCCGCCACCAGGTTCAGGCTGTCCAGGATCAGGACCTCGCTCTGGGTGAGCACGGCAAAGGCCCTCAGGAACTTGCCCATGGCCGACTTTTTCATCAAATCTCCCACGAGGGGGAGCCTCAGCTTGTACTTGTCCCACAGAAACCGGGTGTAGGGGTTTTTCAGGACGAAGATCACCGCCGCCGCGATGGCGGCACCCCCGATCAGGATCCAGAGGATGTTGTTGGAGACGAAATGCCCTGATGTGATCATCATGCGCGTGGGAAGCGGCAGGGGTCTGTCTCCGAAGGCGGCGAACATCTTCTGGAAGGTGGGCAGGATCTTGAAGACCATGAGGAAGGAGACGAGACAGAGGAAGGCGAGCATGAAGAGGGGATAGGCAAAGGCGGTCTTGAGCTTTCCCCGGGTGGAAGAGCTCTTTTCCATGTAGTCGGTGAGCTGCCGGAGCGTCTTGTCCAGCCGGCCCGTGGCCATTCCGGCCTTCACCATGTTCACGTAGATGGCGTCAAAGACCTTGGGATGCTGGCTGATGGCATACCCGAAGTCCACGCCGCTCTCCACGTCCTTCTTGACCGTCTTGAGGATCTTCAGCAGGTTGCGGCTGAGGGCCTCCTTGGAGAGCCCGTCGAGGATGCGCACCAGGGGAAGATGGGCTTCCACCATGGCGGCGAGCTGGCTCGTGAAGAGGAGGAGTGCGCTGTACTTGACCTTGGCCAATTCTTACGCGTCCCCTCCGCAAACCCGGATGATCTCTTCCACGGTCGTGATACCCCTGTCCACCGCACGGCGTCCCGCCTGAAGCAAGGTGCACATTCCCTGGTTCCTGGCCAGTCTCTTGAGCTGGGTTTCGCTGAAGTCCTTGCTTACGATGAGGTCCTTGGCCTCCTGGGTGAGGCTGAACATCTCGAAGAGAGCCCTGCGGCCGAAGTATCCCGTACCCCTGCACTTGGGGCAACCCTTTCCGATGGAGTATTCCCGGTCCTCCGAGATCTCGAGCCCGAGTTTGCTCAACCGGGCCTCGGTGACACCCGCTTCCCTGAGGCGTTCGAGCAGAATCTTCGGTTCCACGTAAATCCGGCAATCCTCGCAGATGGTGCGATAGAGCCTTTGGGCGATGGCTAGGCTGAGGGCTGAGGCCACCATGAAGGGTTCGACACCCATGTCGGTGAGCCTGATGATGATCCCGACGGCGTCGTTGGTGTGGAGGGTGCTGAAGACGATGTGACCCGTGATGGCGGCGCGAATCGCGATCTCCGCGGTCTCGTGGTCGCGGATCTCCCCCACCATGATCACGTCCGGGTCCTGTCGCAGCATGGTTCTGAGGCCGGATGCAAAGGTGAGCCCTATTCTTTCGTTGGCCTGCATCTGGTAGATGCCGGGGATCTTGTACTCCACGGGGTCTTCCACGGTGAGGATGTTGATGTCCGGAGAGTTGATCATAGAGATGCAGGCGTAGAGGGTGGTGGTCTTCCCGCAGCCGGTGGGCCCGGTGAGAAGGATCATGCCGTAGGGGGCCGTGATCTTCTCCAGCAGGATTTCCACCTCGGCATCCTCCATTCCGAGGCGGTTGATGTCGGTGATGATGGACTCCTGCTCCAGCAGGCGGAGTACCACCTTCTCGCCGTGGACCGTGGGGTAGGTCGAGACGCGCACGTCCACGGTCCTGTCCCCCACCGTCACCGTAAACCGCCCATCCTGGGGCAACCGTTTCTCCGCCACGTTCATGTCACAGATGATCTTGAGCCGAGAGACGATTTCAGGCTGGAGGTAGTCGGGAAGGGCGGCGTTCTCATGGAGCACACCGTCGATGCGGTTTCGAACCACCAGAAAGTGCTCCGTGGGTTCGAAGTGGATGTCGCTGGCCCGTTCCGTGAGGGCCTTATTGATGAAGTAGTTCACCATGTCCACGATGGGGAAACCGGTGACCTCTTCCAGGGTGAGATCCTTTTTCCCGATCTCCACGTTGATGCTGGCAAGGTC
>JAFGPH010000282.1 GCA_016926135.1 Deltaproteobacteria bacterium | reverse complement strand
ACGGGAGAAACCCATCTATGCGGTTGCCCGAAGGAGATCGCCGATCACCCAGGCCCTGGATCTCTACCTGGCCCTGACCTACCCACCGTCTGCGGTCCTTGTCGGGCAGGAAACCCTTTCCATCTCGCTCACATGCACCAACGGTTCTCTTACGGAGCGGATCCAACTGGGAGACATCTCTCAGCCCACCTCCAGTTCTCCCGAGCTGACGGAGTTCAGAAACATCCTCGCGCCTACTCCCCAGATCCAGCCTCCCGTCGGCAGCGATGTGCTGTGGCATTTTCTCTCCCACCTGGGCCTCAACTATCTCTCCGTGGCGAGCCTGGACAATATCAAGGAGCTTCTCGGCATCTACATCTTTCCGGGAGGCAGGGACAGGGCCAAGATCGCTGCGAACATGAAACGGGTGGAGGGGATCCTGGATCTGAAGGTGAAACCGGTAGAACGCGTGGTCTCGGGGCGCATGATGCGGGGAAGAGAGATTCGCATGAAGCTCCGGCAGGACTACTTTGCATCGCCGGGCGACCTTTTCCTCTTTGGGACGGTGATGGATTACTTCCTGGCGGTATACAGCAGCATGAATGCCTTCACCCGACTCTTCGTGGAGGAAACCATCACAGGAGAAACCTACGAATGGCCCCCCAGGCTGGGAGAGAGATTCCTGATATAGAAGAAAGCCTGCTGAGGACCGGTCACCGCTATTCCTTTATTCAGGCGTTGCGGCTGCTCCGCTATTTCCTCTCCGTGACCCGCAGCAGACCTCAGGACGAGGAGGATTTTGCCCGGGCCGTACGGGTGAGGCCGGAGCTTTCTCTCAACTTTCCTGACACGGACGTCACCTCCATAGCGAAAATCCCCGGGGAGGACCCCCACTACCTCATCACGGCCGCATTCCTGGGGCTCTATGGCGTTTCCTCGCCGCTCCCCACCTTCTACACCGAAGACCTGATGGATGAGGCGTCAGAGGACATGACGGTGATGCGGGATTTCCTGGACATCGTCAATGCCCCCTTCTACCCGCTCTTTTTCCGTTGCTGGAGCAAATACCGCCAGGCCGTGAAGGTGGTGGAGGAGGATGATTCTTCGTACCTGGAGAGACTTTTCTGCCTGCTGGGCACGGGGACGGAAAAGCTGCGTTCCGGAATCCCTTACACCCATGCCCTGCTCCGCTACATCGGCCTTTTCACCCAGTGTCCCCGTTCCGCCCTGTCCCTCAAGACCCTCCTCTCGGATGCCCTGAATATCCGGAGCCTGGACATTATCCAGTGTGTCCCTCGGCTGGCGGTCATCCCCGAAGACCAGAGATGTGTCCTGGGCGCATCGAGCGTGTGCCTGGGGGTGGACACCTACCTGGGTTCTGAAATGGAAGACCGGATGGGCGCGTTTCGGGTGAGGATCGGGCCTGTGGAGGCAGGGATCTTTCGCAGGTTTTTCCCCGACACTCCGGACTTCCTGGTCTTGAGGGGTCTCACCCACCTCTACCTGGACCAACCCCTGGAATGGGACCTGGATGTCGCGCTCAAGGCCGGGGAGGTCAGGACCGCCTGCCTGGGAGGGCCCGACTGGTGCCGCCTGGGGTGGGAGACCTGGGTGTTCTCCGGAGAGACGCTGGATGGGGAGGCGGAGGTGCGGTTTCAGCCGCAACCCTCAGGGGTTGGAGGTCAGAGGACGGAGGACAGAGGACACAGGACAGAATATGGAATGTAGAACCGCAGAATGTCCAGTGTCCAAGGAAGCAAGAGAGCATGTCTTCCCTTGGACATTCTGCAATCTACATTGGACATTGGACATTCCACCGGAGGTGACCCATGATTACCGTTGATATGAAAGCCCTCATTATGCGTCTGAACCCTTACTGCACCAACGCCCTTCAGGGCGCAGCGGGACTCTGCGTCTCCCGTACCCACTACGAGGTAACCGTGGAGCATTTCCTGAGCAAGCTTCTGGAGGAACCGCGATCAGACTTGCCGATCATGCTCAAGCAGTTCGATCTGGATCCGGGGAGGGTGAAGAAGGCCCTGGAGGAGACCCTGGAAGATTTCAAGACAGGGAATGCCGCAAAACCGGTCTTCTCGCCCATTCTCATGGAGCTTTTTCAGGACGCCTGGATGCTGGCCTCCATTGAACTGGGGGATCGCAAGATCCGCTCGGGAGCCATCCTTGCCGCGTTCCTGGCCAAACCCACCTTTTTCGCCTCGGGCCGTTATGCGGATCTGCTCAAGACGATCGGCAGGGAGGCCTTGATGAACCAGTTCTGGACCATGGCGAAGGCCTCGGTGGAACACGAAGAGGCCCCGGGTGCCGAGCCCGCGAGGGCCGGTGCGCCCGGCGCTCCGCCCAGACCTGCCGGCGAAGGAGGGTTTCTGGCGCGTTTCTGCACGGATTTCACCCACAAGGCCAAGGACGGGGGCATCGACCCGGTCTTCGGAAGGGACCAGGAGATCCGGCAGATCGTGGATATCCTGGCCCGTAGAAGAAAGAACAATCCCATCTGCGTGGGCGAGCCCGGGGTGGGGAAGACCGCGGTGGTGGAGGGCCTCGCGCTTCGGATCACCCAGGGTGACGTGCCCGACCTCCTCAGAGATGTGACTTTGCTCGGCCTGGACATGGGGCTCCTGGAGGCGGGTGCGGGCGTGAAGGGGGAGTTCGAAAACCGCTTGAAGGGAGTGATCAACGAGATCAAGTCATCGGAAAAGCCCATCATCCTGTTCATCGACGAGGCCCACACCCTTATCGGCGCGGGAGGAGCGGCAGGGGGGGGTGATGCGGCGAATCTTCTGAAACCCGCCCTTGCCCGGGGGGAACTGCGCACTGTTGCGGCCACCACCTGGACCGAGTACAAGAAGTACTTTGAAAAGGACCCGGCCCTGGCGCGTCGCTTCCAGCCTGTCAAACTGGATGAGCCCAATGTGGCCATCTCCACCCTGATCCTGCGGGGGCTCAAGGAAAGCTACGAGAAAGCCCACAAGGTGATCGT
>JAFGPH010000281.1 GCA_016926135.1 Deltaproteobacteria bacterium | reverse complement strand
AGAGAGGTCCCTCTCCGTGTCGATGGACTCTCCATTTCTGGTTGTGATGATCACAATGGATCTGGGCTCTATTGCTCGGGCCTGGGAAGAACCCTCGCCCTCTCGGCGATTTCGGGTACCCTGTGCTCCCACTCGATGGCCATGAGGTGCACTCCGGCAACCCCTTCCATTTCCTTAAATTCTTGAATCTGTTCGACGGCAAACCTGATTCCTTCCTCCGCCACTTTGGCCTTTCCCGCTTCCCTGAGTCTCTTGATCAGGGATTCCGGCACATCCATGCCGGGCACGGACTTGGCCATGTACTGGGCCATACCGACGCTCTTCATGGGGGTGACACCTGCCAGAATGAAGCATTTCTCATGGAGGCCCATATCCACCGCCCTTTTCATGAACTCGCGGAATCTTTCCATATTGTAGATGCACTGGGTCTGGATGAAATCGGCTCCTGCAGCAATTTTCATGGCGAGTCGGTAGACACGGAACTCAAAAGGATCGGCAAAGGGATTGGACGCGGCGCCTACGAAAAGCCTGGGTGCCACGTCAATGTCCTCATCGTTCATGAACTTGCCCTCATCCCGCATTTTTTTCACGAGGGCAATCAACTGCATGGAATCGATGTCATAAACGTTTTTTGCCTGAGGGTGATTCCCGAAGCGTTGATGGTCACCGGAAAGGCAGAGCATGTTCCGGATACCCATGGCATAGGCCCCCAGAATGTCGCTCTGGATGGCAAGCCGGTTCCTGTCCCTGCAAACCATCTGAAAATTGGGCTCCAGTCCCTCCTGGATCAAAATGGTGCTGGCGGCCCAACTGGACATCCGGACCACGGCGGTTTGATTGTCCGTGATGTTCACAGCGTCCACCACGCCCTTCAGGTGGGCGATTTTCTCCCTCAGGTGGTCTACGTTGGCGCCCTTGGGCGGGCCGCATTCTCCCGTGAATGCGAAATGACCTGCCGTCAATACCCTTTCCAGGCGGCTTCCCGACTTCAAATCGCTCATTGCACAAGTTCCTCCCTGACACTCGTACGCGGCCCTCCGTCCCTGGCAGTTCGCCAGTCTTTGGGTGGTTTCATATTCATCAAGTCCTCAAGCCGGCCCTGTTCCATCTTCTTCTTCACGATCATGTCCCAGATGCAATCCACGTCCTTGGCTATTTCACACTTCCCCCTCGCCGACCCGCCACAGGGCCCGTGCATGAGGCTCTTGGAACAACGGGCAATAGGACACATCCCGTCATAATGATGAATAATGCAGGTCCCGCAACCGGCGCACCTCTCCGACCAGACGCCGTGACCGATGGCCCCTCCGAAAGAGGTCGTGTTCACCGCGGGGAAAAAGCGCTGTTCCGGATAGGCTTCACTCAGGAACTGGGGTCCCACGCCGCAGGCCATGGAAAGGACCGCGTCGTACTTGTCCACCAGTTCCCTGACCTGGGCCACGTACTCCGGGTCACATTGCCTTTCGATGGTCTTCTCGTCCACCTCCAGGGGACGGCCCTCCTTCTTTCTCGCAATCTTGAGAATCGAGGCGAGGATCCCGACCTCCTTCGCGCCACCCGCGTTGCACACGGTCACGCAGCCCTTACATCCCAGGAGGAGAACCTTGTTGCAGCCATTGAGCATTTCGAGGATTTCTTCGATGGGTTTTCGATTCGCAATAATCATGGGTCACCTCTTATGCAGCCTTTTGCACCCCCACGGGACTGGGGCCCAATTCTTTGATCCTGTCCACCATTTCCCTCGCTATTTCGGCAAAGCGCGGACCCTCTCCGGCAGAGAGATTGAACATCTCCACCCTCCCGGGCTCCATGCCGATCTCCTCCAGGACCTTCTTCACATAGTACACCCTTTTTTTCGCCTTGAGGTTTCCTGTGAGGAAATGGCATTCCCCTTCCAGACATCCAGCGACATACACCCCATCCGCACCGTCTTCGATCGCCTTCAGGAGGTGAATGATATCTACCCGGCCTGTGCAAGGCACCTGCACAACCTTGACGTTGCTCGGGTAGGAAAGCCTCATGGAACCTGCCAGGTCCGCAGCGGAATACGCTCAGTACTGACAGCAATACGCAATGATACGGGGTTCGAATTCCGACATGGTGCCTCCCATTCAATCGAGTTTGTTTCTGCCTGGGGTTTCTCCCGTCCGCTCCTTTGGCTCTTCAGGGGGAATGGGGGGCGGAAGGAAGACCTCCCCGTTTCTCCGCGTTCAGGCCGATGCCTGGAACAGGGCGTCGGTTTTTGCGAGAATCTGCTCGTCCGTGAAATGTTTCAGGGTGATCGCCTTGCCGGGGCATTCCGCGACACAGGCCCCGCATCCCCGGCAGGAAGCGGGATCGATGATCGCATAGCCTTCCTCCCCGATTCGGGGTGCATCATAGGGGCAGGTCCTGACGCATGTCAGGCAGGCTGCGCATTTGTCCGGATTCACGGAGGCCACCACCCCTCCCACGAGGATGCCTTCCTTGGAGAGGATCGTCATGGCCCTCGCCACGGCGGCCTTCGCCTGCGTGATGGTCTCATCGATGGGTTTCGGATAATGGGCGAGACCCGCCATGAAAAGACCCTCTGAGGCGAAATCCACAGGCCGCAGTTTCGCATGGGCCTCGATGAGGAATCCCTCGTGGTTGACCGGGACCTTGAAAAGCTCGAAGAGGTGCTTGTTCTCGTTGGGCAGGATGGCTGTGGCGAGAACCACCAGGTCTGGCGAGATCCGCACGGGTCGGCCCAGGATATGATCGGTTACCATGAGAGAGAGCGGCCCTCCGTCTTCTGCATGGAGTTCCGGCAGGTCTTCCAAATCATGGCGGATAAAGATCACGCCGCTCTCCCTTGCCTCGCGATAGAGGTCTTCGCGGAACCCGTAAGTGCGAATATCCCGGTAGAGGATGAAAACGCTCATGTCGGGGTTCATGGCCTTGAGGGCAAGGGCGCTTTCGAGGCTGTGGGTACAGCAGATCTTGCTGCAGTAAGGCCGCTCGGGGATACGGGATCCGACACACTGAATGAATACCGCGGTTTTGGCCTTTTTGACCCGTGCGTCCCCGGCCCTGATCGCTTCGTCCAAGTCGAGATGGGTGAGAACACCCGGGTGCTGTCCATACAAGTACTCTGACGGTCTGTACTCCTTTCCGCCTGTTGCCAGGATGACCGCTCCATGCTCAACCTTCACCGGGGACCCTGTCCCGTTCGTGGGATGGAGGGTGCTCGTGAAGTTGCCGATGATGCCTGATGTGTCCTTGACTTCCGTCTGCATAAAGGTCTGGATCAAGGGATGCTTTGTCACCCGCTGGATCAGTTTGTCCAGGTAACCTGCGATGTCTTCCCCTTGCCATGTGGTGCGAAGCCTCCGTGCCACCCCACCGAGTTCGGATGACCTCTCGACCAGGAAGGCCCTGAAACCCTGTTCGGCCGCACCCAGGGCGGCTTCCATGCCGGCAACACCGCCTCCCACCACGAGAACAGCCGGGTTGACCTGAAGCATCAACTGATCGAGGGGTTCGATCAGCGCGGCTTTGGCAACGGCCATTCGAACCAGGTCTTTCGCCTTTTCGGTGGCGGCCCTCGGGTCGTTCATGTGGACCCAGGTATCCTGGTCTCGGATGTTGGCCATCTCAAAAAGGTACTTATTCAGGCCCGCGTCGCGGATGGTCTCCTGGAACAGGGGCTCATGGGTCCTGGGAGAACAGGAAGCGACCACGACCCGGTTGATCTCCTTCTCCATGATGACCTGCTTCATTTTGTCCTGGGTGTCCTGAGAGCAGGTGAACAGGTTGTCTTCCACGTGCACTACATGGGGCAGGGTCTTGGCATACTCCCGCACGGCAGGGACGTCCGCGATTCCCCCGATGTTGATGCCGCAATTGCAGACGAACACGCCGATCTTGGGGACCTGACCGGACACATCGAGCTCCGGCGGCAATTGCTTGGAACGGGTCATGGTATTCCTCGCGCTGGCCAGGATCTCCGTGGAGGCCGCAGCCGAAGCAGAAGCTTCCATGACCGACTGGGGGATATCCTTCGGGGCCTGAAAGACACCGCACACGTAGATGCCTTCCCTGCTGGTGTTCACCGGGGAGAAGCTGCTTGTAAGGGCATACTGGTGCTGGTTCAGCTCCACACCGAGCCTCTGGGCCATCTCGGCGACACCCTTCACGGGAGCGAGCCCCACGGAGAGCACGACCATGTCAAAGGTCTCTTCTCGGACTTCCCCCGTCTCCGTTGCGAAACGAATGCAGAGGTCGTCTCCATCCGCAGGCTCGATAGTGTGAATGCGGGACCGGATGAAGCGGACCCCTTTCTCTTCCTGTGCCCGGTTGTAGTACTGTTCGAATTCTTTTCCATACGTGCGCATGTCCATGAAGAAAATCGCCGTATCCAGCGCCTCTTTGCTGTGCTCTTTGGCAATGACCGCCTCCTTAATGGCATACATGCAACAGACGGCCGAACAGTAGCTGTGATCGCAACGGTTCATGTCTCGGGATCCCACGCACTGGAGCCACGCGATCTTCTTCGGTTCCCTGTGGTCGGAGGGTCGGACCAGGTGGCCTTCATAAGGCCCCGAGGCCGACAGGATACGTTCGAACTCCATGCTGGTGACCACATTGGGATGGGTGGCATAGCTGTAGGTTTCGTATCTCGCTGGGTCAAAGGGAGTAAAGCCCGGTGCCAGAATGACGGCGCCCACCTCGATGGTGCGCTCTCTGGGTTTCATGGAGTGGTCCACCGCACCCGCAAGACAGGCGGATACGCATTGGTAACACTCGGAGCAAATCCCGCACTTGAGGCAGCGACCCGCCTCGGTCCTTGCCTCTTCCTCGCTGAAGCCCAAGGCGATCTCCTGGAAATTCCCTTTGCGCATGTCGAGGGAAATCTTGGACATCGCTGTCCTCGGGGAACGGGTCTCGCCGGTGATGTCCGGCTTTTCGTAACCCCAATCCTGAACCCTGCCTTCCTTTAGGTCCATGCCATTGAGGTAGCGGTGAATGCTTTCCGCCGCTTCTTTTCCACAGGCCACCGCTTCCACAACGGATTTCGGTCCGTAGAAAGCGTCCCCTCCCACAAAGACCCATTCGAGAGAAGTCTGGAGCGTGAGAGGATCGGCCTCCAGCCCGCCCCTGCCTGTAAGGGGGATAGCCTCCTTTTTGGCAAAAGAGAGGTCTCCCATTTGGCCTATGGCCACAATAATCGACCCGGCTTCCATGTCCTTGAGAACGTTCTCATCATACTGGGGATTGAAAACACACTGGTCGTCGAACACGGCCGTGCAGCTCTTGAATTCGATGCCGCAGGCCTTTCCGTTTTTTTCGAGGAAACGCCTGGGTCCGTAACTGTTGACGATCCTCACGCCTTCCTCCAGGGCCTCTTCAATCTCATAGTCCCAGGCAGGCATTTCGTCCCTTTTTTCAAGGCAGACCAGGGTCACATCCTCGGCGCCCTTTCTCTTGGCGGTGAGGGCCACATCGATCGCCACGTTTCCGCCTCCGATCACGATGACCTCTTTCTCGAGGCTGATCGGCTTACCCAGGGCTGCATCCCTCAAGAATTCCACGCCGTTGAGAACGCCCGGAAGGCTTTCGCCTTCCACGTTGAGCTTTCGACTGAGGTGTAGGCCCGTGGCGAGAAATACGGCCTTGTATCCTTCCTTTTTGAGGCCGTCCAGGGTCACATCCTGACCGAAGGTCACACCGGTCTTGATGTCCACACCCATGTCCTGGATGACCTGAACCTCCGCTGCAATGATGTCCCTCGGCAGCCTGTATTCAGGGATGCCCACGCTCATCATTCCGCCGGCCACAGGGAGTTTCTCGAATACAGTAACGACGTAACCCTCTTTGCGCAGGAAGAAGGCGGCGCTGAGCCCTGCCGGGCCCGCGCCGATGATGGCGACCTTTTCTTCCCTCGGCTCATTCACCACGGGAATGAATCGGTCCTCCCTGGACAGGTCCACGTCCGCCAGAAACCGGTGCAGGTACTCAATGGCAATGGGCTCATCGAGGTCTCCCCGGGTGCAGACGCCCTCGCACGGGTGGTGACAGACACGGCCGCAGATGGCCGGGAAGGGGTGTGCCTCCTTGAAAAGTGCCAGTGCCTCGCGGAATTTCCCCTGGTTGATCAGGGCGATGTAACCTTGAATGCTCACATGGGCAGGGCAGGTGGCCTTGCAGGGGGCCGTCCCCCTTTTTTCGATCGCATAAGCGCTCGGCATGGCCTGAGGATAGAGCTTGTAGGCGGCATTTCGAGGACGAAGGCCCTGATCAAAGAGGTTGGGCACCTCAATGGGGCAGGCCTTGGCGCACTCACCGCATGCCGTACACTTGGTCATGTCAATGTAGCGTGGCCTTTCCAGGACCTTCACCTTGAAGTCGCCCGGTTCGCCGGTCACCTCCAGGATATCCGTCATGGTGAGCAAATCGATATTGAGATGCCTCCCGCATTCCACGAGCTTGGGAGAGATAATGCACATGGAGCAATCGTTGGTGGGGAAGGTCTTGTCCAATTGCGACATGACCCCGCCGATGGCGGAATCCTTCTCCAGCAGGTATACCAGAAAACCGGAATTGGCCAAGTCCAGGGAAGCCTGAATGCCTGAGATGCCGGCGCCAACGACCATGACCGATCCTTTGGGCATGTTTTTCTTCATGGGATTCATGCACTCCTCACGTCATTGCGTTCAGGGCTGGAATTTGGATACATTTCTCAGAAAGGTGATCTTTTGAAGACCGGGAAGGTTCTGCGGGCCGAGGGCAACCGCATCGCATGTACCACGAGGGTACACAAGGTTTGCAACATGCCACAGTTGAGCCAAAAGTGTCAAGAGATTATCGCCAAAATACGGTGTCTCAGTGCTTCATCTCCAGGTGATTTTCTGATACAGTTCAGAGTGAGATCAGATCTGCCCAGAGGTGGGACCAGGGGAGGGTAGGGTGGGACACGTACAGAGTCTCGCAGGTTTTCTGACTTTTGCCTTTCTCGCATGGTGTTTCTCGGAACAGCGCTCCCATGTCAATCTCAGGACCGTCTTCACGGGGATTGTGCTTCAGGTGTTCATCGCCTTCGTTCTCCTCAAATTCCCTGTCAGTCAGATCCTGTTTGAGTGGTTGAATGGGGCTGTTCAGGCACTTGAAGAATCCACCAGAGCCGGTACGGGCTTTGTGTTCGGATATCTCGGTGGGGGGGCGCTCCCTTTTGAAGAAAAATCCCCCGGCCTGAGTTACATCCTGGCCTTCCGCGGCCTGCCGCTCGTGCTCGTCATGAGCGCCCTTTCATCCCTCCTGTTTCACTGGCGGATCCTCCCGCTTGTGGTTCGCGCATTCTCGTGGTTGCTGCGCAGGACCATGGGTATGGGCGGGGTTGAGGGTCTGGGCACGGCGGCCAATGTTTTCGTGGGCATGGTTGAGTCGCCTTTGCTGGTGAGGCCTTACCTGAACACCATATCACGAAGTGAACTCTTTACCATCATGACCGCTGGTATGGCCACCATCGCAGGGACGGTCATGGTTCTTTATGCCGCCATCCTGACGAGACATGTGCCCGATATCATGGGGCACCTCCTGACGGCTTCCCTCATCAGCGCCCCAGCAGCGGTCACCATCTCAAAAATCATGATCCCCGAAACGAAACCGGTCTCTCGAGGTGATATCACCCTGGAGAGCCAGGCACGGAGTTCCATGGACGCCGTCACAACCGGCACACTGGAAGGGGCGAAGCTCTTGATCAACATTGTGGCCATGCTGGTTGTTCTGTTAGCCCTCGTGTATCTTGTGAACCTTATTCTCGGCGTTCTCCCAGACCTTCTCTCAGGAAAACCCGTCACCTTTCAGGGGTTGCTTGGCCTTCTCATGTCTCCGGTCGCATGGCTCATGGGGATACCCTGGTCCGAGGCTGCGACCTCGGGTAGCCTCATGGGTACGAAGACGGTCCTCAATGAACTCATCGCCTACCTGGATCTCGCCCGCCTGCCGGACTCCGCGCTGAGCGAACGGAGTCGCGTGATACTGACCTATGGCCTCTGCGGTTTTGCCAACTTCGGCTCGCTCGGCATCATGATCGGCGGACTGGGGGCCATGGCGCCCCAGAGAAGAGCGGAAATCGTTTCCCTCGGCATCAGGTCCATTGTTTCGGGCACCCTTGCGACCTGCATGACAGGCGCAGCGGTAGGTATCCTGATATGAAGATCTTAAAAGGTGAAGCTGTTTCGGTATCCCTGGAGGGCGTCGAAGAAAGCCCAGGCCCTTATGCGATGAGTTTCGGCTTCGATCTGAAAGGACTGATCCGGTCGATAGAGAGGATCGGGGTTGTGAACAGCCCCCTCATCGATAGGGACGAAGAGGGCAGGATTCGTATCGTTGCAGGTTACCGCAGGATCCTGGCCCTCAAGGGACTCAGGAGGGAGGAAGCCCTGTGTATTGATCTTTCTGCCTCAAGGCTCACGGCCGTGGAAAAACTGCACCTCAACCTCTATGACAATCTTGCCACCAGGGAGTTCAACGAAGTGGAAAAGGGCATGATCCTGGAAGCGCTTTCACGACACCACGGGAAAGAGGAAATCCTGAGCTTCCATATGCCCCTGCTGGGTCTCCCTGCGCACGAGTCACAGTTGAAGATCTTTCTGTCCTTGGGAGGCCTGGAGGAAGAGATCAGGCTTGCCCTTGCACGGAAGCGGGTTTCATTCAAGACGGTGCAATCACTCATGGAAATGAGCCCCGAATCTCGTTCTGTTGTGTTCAAGTGGCTTTCGAGCCTAAGCTTTACCTTTAGTCAACAGATACAATTCCTTGCTTTTATTGACGATATATCTTGTAACGATGACAAGGGGATCCCCGATCTCCTTTCTCGGACAGATCTCGTGGCCATCCTGGACAATCAGGGTCTGAACCGGCCTCAGAAGGCCAAATCCGTGCTGGAGCGCCTGAGGGTTATGAGGTATCCCTCACTGTCACTTGCAGAGAAGGCCTTCCGCATTGCGGCAAAGGATCTCAAGCTCCCCAACGGTGTCGAGGTCCGTCATCCTCCGTATTTTGAGGGACCCGGGTACAGTCTTCAGATCTCTTTCAGGGACGGCAGGGAATTGCGGCGGAAACTCATTGAACTCTCATCCATGAAGGGCCTGGAAAACTTGGGAGATCCTTGGAAGAGCGACCATGAATAAGCCTGCTGTTCCCATCAGGAGGATTGTCCTGGGAAAGGACGTTCGAGGCTTCGATTTGACCCGCAGAATCCTGAAAAGGATCGATGGTTTACCCATCGACGAAGATCCTCCCTATGCCATCCGGAACGAATGTCCGGACCCCGCGGAACCGGGTAAGGATACCCTTCATCTATCCGTGTTTCCCGGGGAACTCCTCAAGCCGTGTCCGGGGACGCAGGGATATATCTGCTGCGGTTACCGGATTCTGCACGTGGGCACCAACTGCCCCCTGGATTGTACTTACTGCATCCTTCAGGCCTATCTGAACCAACCCTACTTGAGGGTCTTTGTGAACCTGGAGGAAAGACTCCCTCACATTGGCGAAGAATTGGACGCTCAGCCCGGCAAGGTATTCAGGCTTGGCACAGGGGAATTCACGGACAGTCTAGCCCTTGATCCGGTTGTGGGCTGGACAGAAGTGCTGCTTCCGTTTTTCAAGGCGAGAAGGAATGCCGTGCTGGAATTGAAGACCAAGACGGTTTCTGTTGAGCGGCTCCTGCGTTCCGGGTTTCGGGACAGGATCGTGGTCTCCTGGTCCCTGAACAGTACGCGTATCGCATCCAGGGAGGAGCATGGAGCACCATCTATCCGCAAGAGACTGGGGGCTGCGAAAAGGGTGCAGGAAGAGGGGTACGTTGTGGGTTTTCACTTCGACCCGCTCATATACCATCCGGGATGGCGAGAAGGGTACCTGCGGACAATAGACATGCTGGAGAGGTACATAGACCCAAGGGGCGTGATCTGGATCAGCCTGGGCAGCTTCAGGTACATGCCACAACTCAAGACAGTGATCAGAAAACGTCACCCTGCCAGCCGTATCCTGGAGGGAGAGTTCATTCCGGGCCTGGATGGCAAAATGCGCTATTTCAAGCCCATCCGCACAGAAATGTACAGTTTCATGGCGGAAGCCCTCGGTGCATGGCACGACGAACTGGGGGTCTATCTTTGCATGGAAAGCGCTGATGTTTGGAAGGATTCCCTCGGATGGACGCCCGCCGCCGGCTCGGCTGGTCTGGCCGAATACCTGGACACAAGGGCAATACGCTTCTTTGACATGCAGTGATGAGTTTCTCCCTTGATTTTGACATGATCCACATGGTAGAAAACCTCAAAATGTAGCCCGAATTGGAGGTAGCGCAATGATCAATAGACAAAAAGTGGAGGAGGCACTGAACAAGGTGAGACCCTCCCTGCAGGCAGACGGAGGGGATGTTCAGCTTGTGGAGGTAGGGGAGGACGGCGTGGTGAAGGTCAAGCTGACAGGCGCTTGCGGTGGCTGTCCGATGTCCCAGATGACCCTCAAGATGGGAATTGAGAAGATCCTGAAGCAGAATGTCCCCGAAGTGACTCGTGTTGAACCGGCTTGAGAAAACAGCTCATTCAGAAGCGGATACCTAAAGGAGGAATCATGCAGATCAAGAAAATCGGTATTATTGGCGCGGGAACCATGGGAAACGGGATTGCGCAGGTCGCGGCTCAGATAGGCTACGATGTGGTGATGAGGGATATCGAGAACAGCTTTGTGGAACGGGGACTGAAGAGTATCGACAAATTCCTCTCAAAGAGCGTGGAAAAGGGCAAACTCCAGGAGGCGGACAAAAAAGCCATCATGGGAAGGATCAAGGGCACCACGGACATGGCTGACCTGAAGGATGTGGATTTCGTGGTGGAGGCGGTCATCGAGAATCTGGATCTTAAGAAAAAGGTGTTCGGCGAACTGGACGAATTGTGCCGGCCCGAGGTCATCCTCTCGTCCAACACCTCCTCTATGTCCATCACCGAGATCGCAGCCTCCACCAAGAGGCCCGACAAAATCTGCGGGGTGCACTTCTTCAACCCCGTTCCCCTGATGAAACTCGTCGAGATCATCCGGGGCTTTGCCACCAGCGACGAGACAATAGCCATTGCCACCGACCTGGCAAAAAAAATGGGGAAAATCACGGTTGAGGTCAAAAAGGACTCTCCGGGCTTCATCGTCAACAGGATTATGATTCCGCATATGCTTGAGGCCATCAAGATCGTAGAGGAGGGCATTGCCTCCATCCAGGACGTGGACATTGCTGTCAAGAATGGATTGAACTACCCCATGGGCCCCTTTGAGCTCATGGATCTCACAGGCATTGACATTGCCTACTTTGTCACCGAATACTTCTATCAGGAGCTCAACAAGGAGTCCAAGTGGGCGGCCCCGAACCTACTCAAGACCATGATCCGGGCAAATCGGCTGGGCAGGAAAACGGGAGGAGGCTGGTACGATTACGGTTCCAAGTAGCAGACACACCTGAATCGCAAGTCCCTGAAAATCTGTAGAAACCGAAGGCAGCCCCCATCGCGGGGGCTGCCTTCTTTTTCGAACTTTTCTGGTAAGCGATACAAGGGGGAGGTTACTTGTTCTTGTGCCTCATCTTCCTGCGCATCTTTCGGTATTTGTGCTTTCTGATTTTCTTTCGGCGTTTCTTGACTACGCTACTCATCCAGTTGAGCCTCCAACGGAGATAAATTATATATCTTTATAGGGTTCGGACAGGCGATGTCAACGGAAATATTTTTGTGGCTCCAGGCTGCATTGCAAAAGATGAAGCAGAAACGGGAGTTCGTGGCAGCAGCGAAGTATTCTCGGGATGCAATAGTTGACATAATATATATTATCCGAGCTATACAATGCATCCCATCTATTTCTTTGGCTTCGCCCCGTACAGGCCTTTATCGGCCTCGGCGACCAGGTCTTCGGCAGACATGCCGTCCGAGAAAATCGCATACCCCATGCTTGCGCCCAGTCCCATTCTTTCTATGAAGGCATCTTGAATTCTTTTCCCGATCTCGCGGGCAACGCCCAAGTCGGCATCGATCAGGATAATGGCGAATTCATCTCCCCCGTAACGGTAGCCTGAGTCTACGCCTACGCGGATGGATTTGTTGATCAGTCGCCCCACATTGCGCAACACCTCGTCCCCGGCCAGATGACCATGGGTATCGTTGTAGTGCTTGAAGTTGTCCAGGTCGATGAGAATCAAGGCCAGGAGATGTCTTTGTCGCTCGGATCGGATCATTTCCTCCCTGAGCCTTGCGTAGAAGTGCCTCTGATTGTAAAGCCCTGTAAGGGCGTCTGTGATGGAAAGCCTGCTGAGTTCTTCTTTGAGGGTTCGCTCGTTGATGATTCTGGCGATCTTTGCCTCCAGTTCTTCCAGGTCGAAGGGCTTCTTGATAAAATCTGCTGCGCCAGCGCTGATAACATCCACGTACTTGTAACCCTCTGCATAGCCGGTCATTGCAATAATGCTGACCTTGGGGAATTCCGCAGATACCCTCTGGATAAGGGTAAAACCGTCCATCTCCGGCATCTTCATGTCCGTAAGGAGAAAGGTGTAGTTTTTTTCGGCAAGCATGCCGAGTGCGGCTGTTCCGCTGGGGGCTGAGTCGACCTTGAAGTAGAGTGCGGCCAGGAGCTGCTGAAGAGTACTCCTTAGGAGATCGTCATCATCTACAACCAGTACTTTTTCTTTTGAAAAATCGAGCGCTTTAGCCATTTATCTTATGTTTCGGATTGGGTTCATATGATCGAAAGCACAATGGTTCATTTTTTACATGTTCCCCAGAGGGCATTGGCGGAGGACCTCTCAATGAGCACTTCAACCAAATGGCCGGTCATTTCTGAATCCGAGCTGAAATTTACGACCTTGTGGGTATCAGTCCGTCCGGTGAGCTGATTCCCCTGCCTGCTGGGCCCCTCTACCAATACATCCACCCTGCAGCCTTCAAGCCTCTTGTTCTTGGCGAGGGAAATCTCCTTTTGCAGGTGCTGAAGGACGGTGAGTCTCGATAGCTTCTCTCTTTCCCCGACCTTGCCTTCCATGGATGCTGCGCGGGTTCCATCTCTCTCCGAGTACTTGAAGGAGTACAAATTGTCAAACTCAATCTCTTTGATGAGTTCGAGGGTTGATTCAAAGTCCTCCTCGGTTTCGCCGGGAAAGCCAACCATGACGTCGCTCGTAATGGAGATCTTCGGTTGAACCTCCCTGAGCCTCATTACCTTCTCTACGTATTGCTCACGGGTATAGCCCCTGTTCATCCTTCGGAGGATGGTGTCTGAGCCGGCCTGGAACGGCAGATGAATGTGAGGGCAGAGATTGGGCAGTTCTACAAAGCAATCGATGAGGTCCTCCGAGAGGTCCTTGGGGTGCGAAGTAGTGAAGCGCAGTCTCATGAGTCCATGCAAAGGACTCAGCAGGCGGAGGAGATCTGGAAACCGAACTCCCCCCCCTTCCCCATGGCAATACGAATTCACATTCTGTCCAAGAAGGGTGATCTCCTTCACGCCGTCCAAAACAAGATGTTTTGCCTCTTCGAGGATCTCTTCTGGGCTACGGCTCGCCTCTCTTCCTCGCACAAGGGGCACCACACAGTAGCTGCAAAAGTTGTTGCATCCCTCCATGATGGAAAGATGGCTCGTGACCCGTCCGCTGAAGTACCCTGGGATGTTGGGTGAGGCAGGTGGCTCCACATTGAGGTTTGTGGCCACAATCCCTCTGCAACCGTTCTGTGCGGCGTGAAGGTATCGGGTGATTCCAGCCAGTTCTCTGGGGCCGAGAACCAGGTCCAGGCCTGGGAATCTCAGAAGCAACTCCGATCCCCCCTGTTGTCCCACACAACCCATCAGGCCCACGATGAGATCAGGGTTTTTCCTCTTCTGTTGTAGGATGCGACCCAGATGGCTGAAAGCCTTCTGCTCGGCCTTTGCCCGGACCGCGCAGGTGTTGATCAGCACCACATCAGCATCCTGAAGATCGGCTGCGGGCACATATCCTGAGGCAAGAAGGAACTGGCTCACCAGATGGGAATCATACGCATTCATCTGGCATCCCATTGTGATGATATGAAAGCGTTTTCTCAAGGCTGTGGAGTTCCCTGTCCCTGCCGGGAAAAAAGTTCATCATCGCTCAGCAGGTTGCTAAAAAACACCCTTCTGCTGCGTTGCCTTCATCCGGCATCCTTAGAGCGATCTCTTCGTTTCTGCTCAGGTGATCCAGCAGTTCGAAGACAAGCCGCTCGCAGCCGGGTGCAACGCGAATTTCGATCATGGCCCGAGACGGATCCACGGTCGTCACCAGGGCCGTTCCGTCATAGGATTCAATGGTGGTCCGCAAATAGGCTATGTCGCTTCGGCAAACGCAGAAACTATATCTGACTGTCTCCATGGCTTCTGTACGTGGCGCCGCCCCATCTCAGTTTCGTTCTCAAAATCTCAAAGTACGTTTGGTTCGGGGATTTGATCAGGCGGATTTTCTCCTCCGACTTCCCGATGGTAACCCTGTCCCCGAAAAGAAGATCGAATCCGACCTGACCATCGCACGTGAGACTGACCTCTTCGTCCACCTCCTTGGCCAGGGAGATCTCCACCCTGTGGGTCTCGGGCAGGATGATGGGCCGATTGGTAAGGGTGAAGGGACAGATCGGCGTCAGGATGAAGGTATCGAGCGTCGGGTGCAGGATCGGACCGCCGGCGGAGAGATTGTAGGCCGTTGAACCCGTGGGGGTTGCGATGATCAGACCGTCCGCCCTGAAGGTGGTCAGGAATTCCTCATTGATGCTGACTTCCAGTTCAATAATTCTGGCCGGAATCCTTTTGCTGACGACCACATCGTTCAATACCTGAAAGCGGCATATCTCTTCACCTTTTCGAACCACCCTGGTATCGAGCATCAACCTCTCTTCCACTTCCAGCCGTCCTTCCATCATCATTTCCACGGCATCGTAAAGCCTCTTGAGGGTGATTTCCGTGAGAAAACCTAAACCCCCCAAATTCACGCCCAGTATGGGAACCCCGTATCTCCCCAGCCTGCGGGCTGCTCCCAGCAACGTACCGTCGCCGCCGAGCACCACCACCCAGTTGACATCCGTGGGGATTCCGGACGGAGGTTCGGCCTGAAAAAGGTCCCCTCGATTCCGGTCACTCATCTCATCGAGAAATACCGATGCACCCCTCGCCTTCAGCCATTCCGCCAGCCTTTGCGCCTCTACCCTGGCCGGGTCAAACCGGTTTTTGTATATGATTCCGATGGAAGGTTCGCCCATATTCAAACTACAGCCTCCTTTACCCTTCATCAAAGAGTGGCACCAGATCAAAGCGATTCACGTCCACCAGTCCCATGTCCGTGAGCTTCAGCTCGGGGATCACGGGCAAGGCCAGGAAGGAGAGCACCATATAGGGTTCAGGGATCCTGCATCCCAGCGTGGAGGTTGCCCTGCGGATGTCCTCCAACTGCCGATCAAGCTCCTCAATGGGGGCGGCGGTCATGAGTCCCGCCACCTCGAGGGGAACCCTGGCCAGCACCTCGTCGGCAGTGGCCGCGACCATACCTCCCCCCATCTCTCGCAGTTCCATGACGGCCCTGCAGAGATCCCGATCTCTAACGCCCACTGCGATGATGTTGTGGGAGTCGTGAGCCACGGAAGAGGCCAGGGCCCCCGACTTGAGGCCGAAACCCCTCACCAGCCCCCTGCCTATCCTGCCGGAACCTCGATGACGCTCCACCACAGCCATGAAGAGGATATCCGCGTCCGTATCAGAACGCGCATACCCTCCTTCCGTCTTGACAGCCTCAAAGCGAACGCGGGTGGTGATCTGGCCTGGGACAAGTTCCATGATCCGGGCCCGTCCGCGCCGGGCGGGTATACGGAAGTCTTCAGGGGTCAGAGGCGGGACGTTCATGGATCTTGCTTCCTCATTTGAATGCTGCTTCCTGTAAGGGACGCAAACATTTCCCTTTTCTGCAACCAGTCGCCCGTCCTTATAGACCGCCTCCACCGAAAAGCTGTCCAGGTCCTCCAGAACCACGAGATCGGCCCGATAACCCGGTGCCACCGCCCCTCTATCCCTCAGTCCGAAGTGAACGGCCGGGCTGATGGTAGCCAGCCGAACCGCAGTAACAGGATCCATTCCCAGGCGGATCCCCTTCTGAATCATGAAGTTCAGGTGCCCTCTTCTGAGAATGTCCCCTGGGTGCAAGTCGTCTGAAACAAAGCAGAATCGAAACCAATTCTCCTGTGTCACAAGGGGAATCAGTTCCTCCAGGTTCTTGGCGGAGCTCCCCTCCCGGATCATGAGCATCATACCGCTGTTGACCTTCTCCAGTCCTATTTTCCGATCAAAGGTCTCATGGTCTGACCGGATGCCCGCGCTCAGATAGGCCTGAAGGTCACGCCCCGCCAGTGCCGGCGCATGGCCGTCGATGAGACCTTCCTGAAACAGGATCAGCTTTTCCATGACCTCCTGAACACCTCCGAGCACACCCGGGTAGTTCATCATCTCAGCGAGTCCCAGAATTCTCGGTTGCGTCCTCAGTCTTCTGAGGTCTGAGGCCGTGATGTGCGCCCCAGAGGTCTCGAGGTGGGTTGCAGGGACGCAGGACGGGGCCATGAAGTAAATGTCCATGGGGATCCGACGGCTTTCTCTCAGCATGAACCGGATTCCCTGAAGGCCCATCACATTGGCAATTTCATGGGGATCGGAAATGAGGGCCGTAGTTCCCCAAGGCAGCAGGGCGAAGGCCAGCCTGGAAGGGATGAGCATGCTGCTCTCAATATGGAGGTGGCCGTCTATGAGGCCCGGAACCACCCATTTTCCCTCCAGATGTGCTTCCCGTCTCCCCTGGTAGCCGGCTCCGAGGCCTACGACGGAGCCCTTGTGGACGGCCACATCAGACACCTGGACCCGCCCTGAGAAGACGTTGACAATCCTCCCGCCCCTGAGGACCAGATCAGAGGGGATTTCTCCCCTTCCAGCGAGAATTTTCCCTTTCAGAATTCCGATCTTTTTCTGTACCTTCATGTTTCCACGGGTTCCTTTTCTCCTCCTTACGGATCATCTCGCTGGAGATCCCCTGCTTCCCGACACGAGGCATCATCGAAGGTTCTGACCGATGACAACCCACTCGTCCTCATGATCCGAAGCGGTATCGACCAGAAGATGCAGGATCCTGAGTTCAGGATGCCGTGCCTTGAGGTCGCCCAGATCCACAGGCTCGAACTTGCGCACGTTGTTGAGATAGGCCTGTTCCGTGAGCGCGTTGGATTCGTAATTTTCTCTCGATCGTTCGGAAATCCTCCTGAGAGACACTTGCTCAGGGCAATGGGTCTGCTGAATGATGAAGGTCCTGCCGTGCCTCGCGGCGACCTCTGCGGCGCGTCTCCTCAAGGTCTGGGTGACGAAGGTGGCATCCAGGATGATACCTTCCCCCCTGCCGGCCAGCTCATCCGCCATCCTGAACATCTCGTCGTAGACAAGCCTTCTCTTGTCCATGCTGGATGCCACTTTCTCGTCAAAGATGTCCTCATTCCTCAAGACTTCAAGGCGTATCATGTCCGTCCTGAGGATGAGATAGCCTTTGAGCCTGCCGATGACCTCCGTGGTTTCTGTCTTGTAAGAAGCCGGGAGCCCGCAGGCAATAAGCACACTCTGCGGAGCCAGTTCCCTCTGGATGAATGTCTTGAACGGTTCTTTCATGGAGATCCTCCCCTTCAGCGTATGTAAGACCGGGCGAGTTGAAAGTACCTTCTCGCCCTCAGGGCCGCTTGCTCCTTCGCGGCGGCCCCCAGCTGCCCGTCGTCAAACTGAAAGCTGTTCACCTTTCCCCGCACATAGGCACGGTATACCTTATAAAACGTCAAAAGGGCCTCCACGTCCCGTTCCCCTGTTTCCGCGGCGTAATATCCCCAAATTTCCGCGGCAAGGTCTATGCCCCCATGGTACTCCAGGTCCATCAGGAGGAAGGCGATGTCTGAAATGGTATCGGAGTAACGAAAGCGATCGTTGAATTCGATGCAGTCTATTACGGATACGGGATCGGTCAGGCAGATATGTTCCATGTGGAGATCGCCATGGCAGTCTCGGATCTTACCCTTTGTGATCCGGTCAAGGAAAAGGTCTTGGTTCCGGGTGTAAAACCGCTCGGTCCAGGTCTTCAGGGAACCGTAGTCGTCTTCTTCTATCGTCCTCCCCACATAGTCTTTCGTCTGCTGGAAGTTCTCGTCCGTATTCACCTTGAAGCTTTCGGCTTTCCCGAAGGCGTCGATCTCCATGGAACCCTCGGCATTCCTGTGAAACCAGGCCAGCACGAGGGCAATCGCCTTCAGATCCCGGGCCCGGAGTCTCCCCTCCTGGAACAGGGACTTCATCAGTACCTTATCGGGGATCTTCCTCATTCTCACTGCATAATCCAGGGTTTTTCCCTCGCCTCCCCCTATCCGGTGGCGCTTGCCGTCGTACCTGACCGGGAGAACGTCGAGGTAGATGTCTTTCGCCAGTCGCTGATTAAGCGTTACCTCCTGACGGCAGTAGTGCTCACGCTTGTGCAGGGTGGAGAAGTCCAGGAATCCGAAGTTGACCGCCTTTTTGATCTTGTAAACGAACTCGTCAGCGACAATGACGGAGGATATGTGCGTCTGAACCAAAGTGACGCTGTCGGTCCTGTCGGGGAGGGAGGCCGGATCCAGGAGATCTTCAATCATGGAAGTCAATGCTCTCAACTCCTCCTGGAATCTCGAGGCATTCCGAGGTGTCCTTCATGGAAATCGAACTGGTCGGCCACCCATTCAGGAACCCGCACCGTGCCCAGGAGAAGGGGTTGCTGGTGGCAGTCGGACCCCCCTGTAGCCATCAGGCCCAGTTCCCTCGTGAAGGAAAGGTAGGAGGTCGATGTCTCCGCGTCGTGGCTGGAATGCCAGCATTCCACACCGTCGATATGGGGCAGCATGGTCTCGCGGATGATCTCCTGCTGCTCCTTCACGGAAGAGGTCAGCGCCACAAGGGATGTCCCTCTTGGATTCCCGGGGTGGGCAAAGATGACCTTCCCCCCGGCATCCCGAATCAGGGAAGAGGCTTCGGCCAGGGAAAGGGGCATCTTCGGCACGTTGCATTTCACCAGATAGCGGTCAAAGGCGTCCTGCCTGGTCCCAGCCAATCCTTTCCTGACCAGATAGTCCGCAATATGTGGCCGGCCAAACGTGCCGTCCACTGAGTTTTGAATCTCACGCATGTCCTCCGGCGTGAGCCGCGGCAACCCTTCCCTTGCCAGTTCCTCGTTGACCCGATCCAGGATTATTCGCGCCCTTTTTTCCCTGTAGTCCCGCAACGCCGTCAGCTTTTCCGCAAGCGGCCCGTGCCGTATGTCATAGCCGTAACCGAGGAAATCCAGGGAAACCGTTTTCCCCTGCTGGTACCGGGGATGGGAATAGGTCACATTCAGTTCAATACCGCTGAGGTAAAGCATGCCGTATCGTGCGGCCATATCCCCGGCGGATTGCTGTGAGTCGAGGGAATCATGATCCGTGATGGAGAGGAGGTCCACGTTCCGTTCCTTTGCGGTGTGGAAGATGTCCTCTACGCCCATACGACCGTCTGAGAATATGGAATGGATGTGGAGATCAATCTTCATGGAAAACGACCACCGGAGCCCAGCCTCCGGACGGTGAGAACCGCACGTCCATCGCCTCGAAACAGGGCCGGAACGAACGGAAGAGGCCGGGAAGATGTAAGGTTTCTATATTAGGCGGGAGAGATAAATCAAGAACAAAACACGGGTGATTGGGTCCCGCGGGAGGGGGCACGGGTCTTACACCCCGTTACCGGGCTGCTCCATCCGCCACCTGTAATAATCGTAGTATTCAAGAACCGTTCGAACAAAGCGCTGGGTTGCCCTGGGAATGGTTCTACGGCTCTCTATCCTCTGAATACCTGCATTGTATGCGGCCACGGCCATGTGCAGGTTTCCCTCAAAATAGGCGATCAAGGTGCTCAGATACTTCACGCCGGCATTGATGTTATGCTTCGGATCGAACGAGTCCTTGGCCCCGAGCGCATCGGCTGTGCGAGGCATGAGCTGCATCAGGCCCACCGCCCCTTTAGGGGAAACGGCATTCGGATCGTATCCGGATTCCGCCAGTATGATGGCCTTGACCAAGGCAGGGTCAACCCGATGCTTTTGGGAGGCGGCAACGATGTGCGCGTGAAATTGCTTTTCCGCCCGGGCGATCTTCCCCACGTTCAGGTGCCCTTGAACGCGAGGCATGCGGTCAGGCCTGACTGTCTTGACCGGTTGCTGAGGGGTCGGCCTGGGCACCCTTTCCATGTGGGTCACCTCTCCGGGGTAGGCGAGAATCATGATGCCAATCCCAACAAAAAGGGCTAGGCAGTGCAGGGCGGCCGCCTTGATGGTACTCGGTGTTCCCGGATCCACTTCTGACCTCCTCCAATGAAGTGCGTCCTATGGTAGCGGAATTTCCTTTTTTGTCAAGTCCGGGATGAAAGGGGGGCTTTCGGCGCCCTGCGATCCGGAGTGGTTCTCACTTCCAGCAGGATCGTTTTTGTGCTAAGTACACCTTTTCATAAATACGTTCACGAATACGGGGCGTCTGACGGGCCGCCCCGGGGGTGGTTTTTCAGGGCCGCAACTCATCTTTGCCTGCTGCCCATTACCGCCCCTGTGATATCGAAGTTTTTTCCGGGCCAGGCACTGGGATGCACCCCGTTTCAGGAGCGCCCGCCGGGTCCTGTCTTAGCTGAAGACGGCAGCGGAGGAGGCCCTCATGGGATTTGTGAACAAAGAAAGCAAAGACTTCGGAATGGTTCAGGGATCAGTTTTAGAAGAGCACATTCACGAGAGCGTCGATTACCTCGCTTCGAGGATGGAGTCAAAACCTGAAATAGGCATGATCCTCGGCACCGGTCTGGGAGGCATAACCGACAGGATGGATCGGCATGTTCGCCTTCCCTATGAAAAAATCCCCCATTTCCCCACTTCGACCACCCATGGGCACAGGGGAAATATGGTCATGGGGGTCCTGGGAAAAAGACCTGTCATCGCCATGGAGGGAAGGTTCCACATCTATGAAGGCTACACCCCCCAAGAAATCACCTTTCCCGTGAGGGTCATGTCCGGGCTCGGAATCCGGACCCTTCTTATCTCCAGCGCCGCAGGCGGTCTCCAGCCCCTGTTTGCCCCGGGGGACTTGATGATCGTGACCGATCACATCAATCTCACGGGAATGAATCCCCTGATCGGTCCCAATCTGGACGCGCTGGGTCCCCGTTTCCCGGACATGTCGAGGGTTTACGACCGGAACCTCATCGACCTGGCCAAACAGGAAGCCCTGGGACTCAGGGTCCACCTGAGGGAAGGAGTCTACGTGGGGATCCTCGGCCCGAGCCTTGAAACACCGGCAGAGACCCGATTTCTGCGGATGATCGGCGCGGACGCCGTAGGCATGTCCACCGTGCTGGAAGTGATCGCGGCAGTGCACTGCGGGCTCAGGGTTATGGTCATTGCGGCGATCACCAACGTCAACCTCCCCGACTGCATGGCCGGAACCTCGATAGAAGAGGTGATTACCTGCGCAAGTAATGCGGGGAAAACCCTTTCCCGCCTTTGGGAAAAGATCATTCCTTCTCTACCCTAGTGCCTTTCCCCAGGAGCCAACAGACTATGGAAACCTGCGATTTTCTCATCCGGAACGGAACGATCCTGACCATGGAGGCCCGCGACGCATTCCTGAAGCAGGGATTCGTGGGTATCTCCGGCGACAGAATCAGTATTATCGGCGCGGGGAATCCGGGAGGAATGCTTGAGGCGGAGAGGGAGATCGATGCGCAGGGGGGGATTGTGCTCCCCGGCCTCATCAACGGCCATACCCACGCCTCCATGAGCCTTTTCAGGGGCCTTGCTGACGACCTTCCGCTCATGGATTGGTTGAACCGCTACATTTTTCCGGTGGAGGCCAGGATGGACGCCGACTTTGTCCATACAGGGGCACTTCTGGCTTGCGCCGAGATGATCCTGTCAGGGACAACGACCTTCTGCGACATGTACCTCTTCGAGGATGAGGTGGCAAAGGCGGCCAAAAGGGCGGGAATGAGATGCCTGGTCGGAGAGGTGCTCTATGACTTCCCGTCTCCCAATTACGGGCCGATCCAGAAAGGCTTCGAGTATACGGAAGCCATGATTCGTCGGTGGAAGGATGATCCCCTCGTTTCCGTCGCCGTTGAACCCCATGCGGTATTCACCTGCAGCCCGGAACTCCTGCGCAGGGCGGACGCAATCGCGAAAGACCATCACGTGCCTTTGATCATCCATGTGGCCGAAACCTTGAGTGAAGTCGGGCAGGTCCTGGAAAAATCCGGGAATCGCCCACTCAATCACCTGGATTCTTTGGGCCTTCTCGGACCCCACGTCATCGCGGACCACTGCGTCCACCTCGATGAAGGTGAGATCGACACCCTTGCGGTCCGGGGGGTGAAGGTTATTACCAATCCGGAGAGCAATATGAAGCTTGCCTCCGGCGTCTGTCCCGTTCCACGACTGCTGACGGCGGGTGTCACCGTGGGCATTGGCACGGACGGATGCGCATCGAACAACAACCTGGACCTTTTCGCCGAGATGGACACCCTTGCAAAGGTCCAAAAGGTTGCTTCCATGGACCCCACGGTGATGAATGCCTTCACGGTCTTGAAGATGGCTACCCTGGAGGGGGCCAAAGCCCTGGGAATGGAATCTCTCACGGGATCCATCACGGAAGGGAAGAAGGCCGATCTCATCATCGTGGATACCCGCAAGCCCCATCTGACCCCCATGTATGATCCCTATTCCCACCTGGTCTACGCGGCCAAGGGGAGCGACGTAAGCCATTCTTTCATCAATGGGCGCATGGTGATGGAAGGGAGGAGAATCCTCACCCTGGATGTGGAGGAATTGATGGAAGAGGCAAAAGAGCGGGCAAAGGACGTCATGCAATGGGTGCTCTGAATATCCCGCCCAGGCTCAGCGGTCCAGCACCCTCCTGATGGTGTGAGAGAGTTCCTTGAACTGGAAGGGTTTCCGGATAAAGCCCCTGGAGCCTCTCTCCAGGATTCGGGTAGCCCTCCCGTCGATGTTGAAGCCGCTGGAGAGGAGAACCTTGACCTCAGGGTCGATCTTTCGCAATGTGTCGTAAGCGTTGCCCCCGTCCATGTCGGAGAGAATCACATCCAAGATGACCATGTCGATCTCGGACATCTTTCTTTGGTAGGTCTCTATGGCATCCTTTCCGGTCATGGCCCACAAAATTCTGTACCCCATGGCCTCCAGCATGTCCTTGCTCAAGTCAATCATCATCTCCTCGTGTTCCACAAGGAGAATGGTTTCACTTCCCCTTAAGATACCATCCCTGTCCTCCTCCACCCCCTCATTTCTCTTTGTGACAGGCAGATAGATCCCGAACGTCGCCCCCCGGCCCTTTTCACTGCTTACCTCCACGAAGCCACCGTGGTTCTTCACGATCCCGTAGACGGCCGAAAGGCCCAACCCGACGCCTTTGCCGATCTCCTTGGTTGTAAAAAAGGGCTCGAAGATTCTCCCGAGGACGTCGGCGTCCATACCGATGCCCGTATCGGTCACGGAGATCATGACATATCTCCCCGCCGTCGCGCCAAGAGGAACGGCCTCTTCCTGGGTGAGTTCCAAATTCCGGGTCTCCAGATAGATGTGCCCCTCTCCTGCCATGGCCTCGCAGGCGTTGGTATAGAGACTCAGCAGCACCTGCTCGATTTGCTGTGGATCGGCGTCGGCGTCCCACAGTTCTTTCTGGAACTTTTTGTGGATATTCAGGTCCCTTCTGGAGCGGCCAAAAATATCCGAACTCCTCGAGACAAGATCATTCAGATGTACCGGCCGGATCTCGTACTTACCTCCCCTCGCGAAACCCAAGAGCTGCTGGGTAAGCTCTGAACCGTTCCCCAGGTAGCGTTCGATGTTCTGGAGCTTCCCGTAGTGGGGATGGGAAGGATCTATATCCAGCATTATCAATGAGATGTTTCCTTGAATGCCCATGAAGAGATTATTGAATTCATGGGCAATACCCCCTGCCAGTGTTCCCACGGCCTCCATTTTGTGGGAATGGAAGGCCTGCTCTTCGAGTCTTTTCTGCCGCGTCACGTCCCTCAGGATGTTCAGAGTTGCCGGAGCCCCTTCCCACACGATTCGAACAGAATTGATCTGCACCCACAGGATTGCCCCTGCCTTGGTGACGGCGCGAAGGGGAAATCCCCCTGTCACCCCTTCTCCCCGTATGACTCCCTGCTGCCTCTGCGAGGCCATCCATCGATCCTCGGGATGGAAGAGATCCGAGAAAGCCATGGAGCCCAGTTCCGAGTCGGAATAGCCGCACATGGGAGAAGCATAGGGATTCGCAAAGCGGATGGTCCCCTCCCTGACGATAAGAATGGCGTCGTTTGCGTTCTCCACCAGCAACCGGTACTTCTCTTCCGAATCCCGTAGCGCCTCTTCGGTACTCTTGGTCCTGCTGTAGAGGAGGGCGTTTTCGACGGCGAGGGCCGCTGGTGTGCTCAGGCAGGTGAAAAGGTACAGATCGTCCTTGCGAAACCCGTTGGGCACGTTCACGGAATGCACATAAATTACCCCCCTTGTGCCCTCGTTGCTGATCAGAGGTACACACATGATGGACTTGATCCTCATCATCTCAATGCTCTCGGAGAGTTCACCTTCCTCTTCCTTGCTGAGGTCGGACATCATCACCGCCCTGCCCTCCCGCACCACCCTGTTCACGATGGTCCGGCTGTATTCCACCCGGGCATCCTTTCTCCCACACCGGGTGCGGGCGATCACCTCCTGCATTTCTCCGTTCTCCCGGTCCTTGAGCAGGATCACCCCGCTGTCAATCCTTCGGAGACAGCGAAATAGGCTTTCCAGGATTCTCTCGCAGATCTGCGTAATATCCAAAGACTGCATCAGGAGGGTGGAGACCTCATAGATCATCTCCAGTTTCTCCCGATTGGTGATCCGCCTGTCCTTGTAAATGGGGAATGCCCCGCCCTTGTCATCTGCGACGGGTAGGCTGATGGAACGATGGGTAACCATGCCTTGGCCGGACTCTTCCTCCGCCAGCTTAAAGAAGACATTGCCGATCGCGATGGGGGTCTCCGCCGGCACCTCCACTTCCTCGCCGGAGTAAATTCGCTTTCCCTGAATCCAGGTCCCGTTCTGGCTCTCCATGTCCAACAGAAACAGTTTCCCTTCCTTCCTGAGGATCTTGAGATGTCTCCTGGAAACGGAGTTGTCTTTGATCTGGACATCATTTTCCGGTGCCCTCCCGATCATGGCGACCCCCGCAGGGAGATCGAAACGCTTGCCCTCCATACTACCACTGAGGAACACGATCTCCGTCATGTTCATCCCTCCTTGATCAGCCTCGGGGTCATCCCCGGAGCTGTCGGTGTTTTTCCCGTACAAAGGTTCTCGATGGAAAGCACAGCCGTATCGAATTCGAGTGCCCCCGCTTGTATACTCACCTAAGCAAACGCAATGCCGGAACACCAAAGGAGGACGATAACCAAAATTATATAGCAATTTAAGATATATACTTAAAGACAGGCAGACTTCCGTGAGATTTCTGGCGCACCAAGCGTATAGATTTGAATACAGCACTTTCATTTTTTATACTTTTTTGTACTATCGGGGAGAGAGGTTCTCCCTATTCGGGCCACCGGATTTTGTCGCTCCCTTTTGTGCTGCAAAAGAATTGCAGAAAGCCTTGCTTTGTGGCAGAAAAGATTCACTGGAGAAAAATGAGTTGCGGCCGTGAGAGACCACCCACAGGGCGGCCCTTTGGTGGTGGATGGTTCCATGGACAGCCTTGGAATATGATAAGGTATTTGTGGGACACGACACCAGTCAGCCATTGAAAAGATGGATTTTTTGGGGAGAGGATTGTGCCAAGAAACAGAGCATGCTTCGTCGCTTTGGGCAGCAGGATGAGAGGTGTTCCGGAGGTGCTGACTTTGGGGGTAAGACCCAACTTCCACGACTATGGTGACCGCGAGCATGCCCTTATCATGGAGGCACCCGTCATCCTCTACCCCACCAGTAACTATGCCCAGTTTTTCAACACCCTTGGAAAAGCCCTTTTTCCCAGTTTGGAGACCCACCTCTACGCGGACGAAAAGATCAAACAAAGCACCTTGTTCTACGTGCTCAATATTCCCCACCCCCGTACGCGCTTCTATTACCACCTCCACCACAAGGAGATTCTCAGAGACTTCTCCTTCCCCTTTGTGGCCAAACTTCCAAGGGCGTCCGCCCGTGGTCGCGGGGTTTTCAGGATTGAATCCCATCACGACCTGGAACATTATTTGCAAAAGACCGGTGTCGCATATATCCAGGAGTATCTGCCCCATGACCGGGACCTGAGGGTGGTTATCATCAATTACGAGCCGATCCTGGCCTATTGGCGCTGTAAACCGGCAGGAGATTTCAGAACCAACATCTATCAGGGTGGCACCATCGACTTCGGACAGATACCCGAAGAGGCCGTGGATCTGGCCCGAGGAACCGCGCGAAAATGCAGATTCAATGACGTGGGACTCGATCTTATCCCTCATGGAGGCAAATGGTATGTCATGGAGGCCAACATGCACTATGGCCGCAAGGGCCTGAAGATGAGGGGGATAAACCTGAAGGAGGTCCTGAGGGAGAAACTGCTATCAGGCGAACTCACAGGCGGTCACCCGGGAGAGAGGCTGAACGACTCATGATACGCCGCATACTGAAGATCATGATTCTGCTCCTTCTCGTTTCAGCCCTGTGTCTTGCCGCTTTTTTCGGCATGTTCTATCGAATGGTGTCCGAGGAGGCGGAATCCCGCATCAAGAGAGGAATCATCGACAGCATCATCTTCTCTGAAAGCCCTGTCTACTACGATGACGGTCAATCGGTCATTGGCGTCTTCTTCGAAAAGACTCACCGGAAATACATCCGTTACAAGGATATCCCGCAGGTATTTGTGAAGGCCATCGTCGCAGCCGAAGACCAGGATTTCTTCACCCATTACGGGTTCGACTTGAAGGCCATTCTGAGGGCATATATCGCCAACATCAAGGCGGGTCGAATCGCCCAGGGGGGCAGTACCATCACCCAACAGACCGCAAAGAACATCTTCAAGCGAGAGAAGAGATCCTACCTCGCAAAGACGAAGGAGTTGATTCAGGCACTTCTCCTGGAAAAGGAGTACTCCAAGGAAGAGATCCTGGAAATGTACGTCAACCAGTTCTTTGTCACCGGTTTCGGCAGGGGCCTCAGGATAGCGGCAAAGTATTTCTTCGACAAGGAGGCCGAAAGCCTGGACCTTGTGGAATCCGCCTTTATCGCCGGCTCGGTCAAAAGCCCCAACCGGTATAATCCATTCATCAAGAAGTCCCCCACTGAGAGAAAGGAGGCCATGAGGCTCGCGAAACTCCGCAAGAATTATGTCCTCGGGAACATGCTTGCCATGAGTTTCATTACCAGGCCGGAATACGAAGATGCGTTGAAAAAGGATGTTCCCTTCAAGGAAGGAAGGGTGACCTACAGGCTGAACGTCATCCTGGACTATGTCCGGGATCAGATCGACTCCGACTATTTCAAGGCCATTCTCCAGGAGCAAGGCGTGGACAATATCGCCACTTCCGGACTCAGGATCCATACCTCCGTCAACAAGGAGATTCAGGAAGGAGCCCTGAGGAGCCTCAGGAGACACCTTCCTCTCCTGGACGTCAAGCTCACGGGCTACGGCGGCGAACCCCCGATGGAAAAATACAGGGACCTGGTAGGAGACCCCATGAAGCGACAGGAGGGAGAGGAAATCCCGTTTTTCGGTCGAATCACAGAGATCAGGAACGGCAAGGTGAACCCCTGTGTGTTCGTCTCGTGGGATGGCGGTGAAGGGGTCATTGACTACGAGGGCCTCGTACCCGTCGGCCAAGCCTGGCGCAAGGGAAAGGCGGGAGCATGGGCGGAGTTTGACAAACGTCACCTCCCCGAGTTTTTGCGTGCCTTTCAAGTTGGGGACCTGGTGGCCATCGAATTCACAGGCTCGGCATCAGCGGAGGGTAAGGCAAAGTTGATCCTCACCAAGATCCCTGCCCTGGACGGCGGCGTCATCGTTCTCAGAAAAGGCATGATCAAGGGGATGGTGGGTGGTTTCTTTGATCGGTTCTTCAACCGGGCCGTTGACGGCAAGAGACAACTGGGTTCCATATTCAAGCCCATTGTCTACGCGGCGGCGCTGGAACTGAAGTGGAACACCCTTGACCCCCTAAGGAATATCAAGGACGTGTTTCCCTTCGAGGCAACCTTCTACATCCCCAGACCCGACCACGAACCTGAAGCGGATAGGGTCTCCATGATGTGGGCAGGCGTCAAATCGGAAAACCTCGCCACAGTCTGGCTCCTCTACCATCTGACGGACCAGCTGAACATGAACGAGTTCCGCCAGGTCGTCGACGGTTTGGGACTCGGAAGGAAAGCGACAGAGACCTATGAAGAATATGCCAGCAGGATCCGAGACAAGTACGGAGTTCTGGTGGATGGGGAGGACATCAGGGAGGCGGCTTTCGAGGAAGCCAAGAAGGAAATGGAAGCCGATCTGATCTTCGGGGATGCCGAAGAGGCATTGGGGAACCTGTCGAGGCTCCACTATAAGGTCGACCCCGGAAACCTGATGGTGGAGGGCGAGGTGGACGCCCAGCTCCTTCGTTGGGGGTTCCTGCGGCTTCAGTCCCTGAATCGCACCATGAAATATCGACTCGAAACACTCAAGCAGGTTGCGGATCAGTTCGCCGAGGGAGGGAACACGGCCCTGGCGGGGTTGCTCGCAAAGGATCTCTCCAACTTCTATGTGGCACCCGGCAGCGGGACCCCTTCCAAGGTTGCCTATATCGAGGCGAGACATCTGATCGGAAACCCCCATTTCCGTCCCCTCGCCTCGCTATGGGGAATAGAAGACCTGATGGCACTCCAGGCCGAGGATGTGTGGATTGACGGTTTGATCTCTTCCAAGGTGCTGGATGGGCTTGAAAGAAATGCCAACCGGATCTTCGAGAGGCTGAAAGCCTATCGGAAATATGATGCGGAACTCCTCTACCGGCTGAGCGATTTCAAGAGAGTTGTAAACCTGATCTACGTGATACGCCTTGCCGAGCGCATAGGCATCAGCGCGAAGCTCGACCCCGTCCTCTCATTCCCTCTGGGTGCGAATTCGATCAGCATCCTCGAGGCGGCCTTGGCGTACCAGTCGTTGATGACGGGGATGAAGTATCCCCTGGATGGAATGAATTCTACGGACATGATTCCCATCATCACCAAGATCGAAGACAGACAAGGAAACCTGATCTGGGAGCACAAGCCCCACCCGGAGAGGGTCCTCTCGGAGAGGGTCTCCGGGATGATCTGTGACATGCTGCGCATGGTGATGGTCCGGGGGACCGGAAGGAGCGCCAAGGACTCGGTTCAACTAGTCATGGAGATCGAGAATGAGAAGCTGAACATCCCGGTCCCCAGCTTCGGTAAAACCGGGACCGCAAACAAATTCACCAACTCGAGCTTCGTGGGGTTCGTTCCCGGTCCAAACGAGAAGACCGGCATCCTTGAAATGGCGGACGGATATGTCATTGCGACCTATGTGGGCTATGACGACAATCGACCGATGAAGGGAAAACTGATTGTGGTCTACGGCTCATCCGGGGCACTTCCTCTCTGGGTGGATACGGGGAATGCGATTGTGAACAGTCGCGCATATAAAAAAAACCTACAAGCTGCCGATCTGGCCTTTGACTTGCACTCCACTCCCAGGTATGGATACGCTGATCTTCAAAGCATTCCCGTCTCCCCCACATCCGGCCTGCCTGTTTCCATGCAGGGCCAGGAGGTCCCAGGGGGCTATCCACGGGTTTTTGCGGATGGGGACATCCAGGGAGGTCACGTGGTGCTCAGGAGGGAACTGGAAAAAATGAGAGGAGGTCCTTATGGGAATGTGGACATGCGGGCCAACTAGAGGGGTCCTCAACCTCTTGGTGATCATGGGCTTCCTCACCGGGTGTTTGCCCGAGAGCAGGCGCGAGGCGCCGTCCCCGAAAACGGCCTACATACCGCCGTTGCCTATCTCCGCTGAAGCCGTCGAAACTAGAAAAACGCGGCTTTCCAAGCTGCTTGAGCGGCGAGAAGCTTCGGACCAGGAGAAGCAGGTCGCGAAGCAACTTCTCCAAACCTACGAGGGAATCAAGGAGTCCCTGGAACGTCCTGTGGTCGAGCAGGAAAGGCAGAGGATCATCCGTCTCCTGTTTGATTCGCTCGGCAACCTGGACGACGCCTATTTTTCACCGGAGCGGTCCGACGAAACGGCCTATCCCAAGGTGCTCCGGATCTATGAAGACAGAAAGGCGAAGATTCTGAAGGACTACCGTGCCGGAGACCACGAGGGCGTGATCAACGGGTGCATTGCCATGGAGCGGAACTTCGGCAAAGAGGCGCTCACGCCTGAAATGGGACTTCTCTTCTCTGTCAGTCTTGCCAGACAGGGGAGACTGAACGACGCCATCAGGGTGGGGGAGAAAACCCTGAAACAGATGGAGGGAAGGCCCGATCAAGTCGACCTTCGAGCCAATGTCATCGAATGGCAACTCGCAACCGGGCAGGAAAGGAGTGCGAGGGACTCCCTGGAGAAGCTGATTCAGATCGCAAACCAAAGGGAAATCCTTCTGAAACAGGCAAAGCTGCGGATCAGCCCGGGAGAAGAGGTAACATCACGACAGGAAGGGATACTCGCGTCAACCCCTTCTGAAGGGGCTCCAGTCGTCATGGAGATACCCTCCCTTGAGAAACTTCTTTCCGATGTGGACGAGCTGATCCGGCAGAGGGAATTCACCAAGGCCAAGTTTCTGCTGCTTCAACAGAAAATCCGGTTTCAGGAAGGACCTGAGACGAAGGCGATCGACGATGCGATGAGGAAGGTAGAGACAGCGGAGGGAGAGGAAACACCCGCGGTAACCAGGCAAGAAGAATCGGGCGTCCCGAAGGGCGAACATGAAGGGTCAAAGATCGTCAAAAGACTGGTGGAAGAGGAGAACTTTGAGGAGGCCATCACAAAACTTGAGGAACTCCAGCAGGAGGGCAATCTGGACCCGGAGACGGCCCAACTGAGGGAGGTGGCCATAGAGAAACTCATCAACCGGGAACGGAATAGGGCGGCCAAGCTTTACCTGATGGCCAGAAACACCGCAGACCGTGCCAAAAAAGAAGAACTGCTGCTGGCATCCCATGCTATTCTTAAGAATTTACTCGATAAATATCCTCTATCTCCTTTAAGTAAAAAAGTAAATGACAATATAACCAAAATAAGGGAGGAGATGGAAAGCCTGAAGAAGAACCCGGGATAGGCAATGTGGAGCCCATCACCATCAATGCCCAAGCCCGACAAAATCGAAGTCGTTGGTTTGGGCCAGGCAAGTATGGATTATCTGGGCATGATGTCGTCCTTCCCTGAAGAGGATCAGAAGGTGGAGTTGCTGGACCTCGTGTACCAGTGCGGGGGACCAGCCTCCACCGCCCTTGTCACCCTGTCCCGCCTAGGCCTTCAGACATCCTTCCTCGGCTCCATATCCGACGACCTCTGCGGAAAAGAAATCCTGAAAGGCCTTAAGGACGAAGGTGTCGATACTTCCCGCCTGAAGATCCTTCCCGGCTATACCTCCCAGTTTGCCTTCATTGCTATCAGCAGCGCTAATGCGAACAGGACCATCTTCTGGCACCGGGGCAGCGTACCGCCTCTCAGCGCAGTTGACATAGACCTTTCCCCTTTTCCTGGGGCAAAAATTCTTCATGTGGACGGTCTCATGATCGAGGCCTCCGTGGAAGCGGCCCGACAGGCCAGGCGCATGGGTATGAAAGTGGTCATGGATGCAGGGACCATGAGGGAGGGCTCCCTGGATCTCGCGCGCTTGGTGGACACCCTCATCGCCTCGGAGAGATTCGCCGAACCCCTCGTGGGCCCAGGTGCTGCGACAAAGCAGGCGCTTGAGGCACTGCGTTCCTTGGGCCCCCGTGAAGTCGTCATCACCCTGGGTTCAAGGGGCAGCATGGGGTGGGAAGATGGGCGGGTCATCTTTCAGGATGCATTTCCCGTGGAGGCCGTGGATACCACGGGTGCAGGAGATGTCTATCACGGGGCGTACATCTACGGTCTGATTCAGAATTGGGGGATGGCTGAAAAAATGCGTCTGGCCTCCGCTGCGGCCGCCTTGAAATGCCTGCACGTGGGGGCACGAAAGGGTATCCCCGGCCTGAAGGAAATTCTTAGCTTCATGAAAAATCCCTAAAGTCTTTGAAGGGCCCTGCCGATATGACAAGTGGACGAACAACAGCTCATGTGCCGCCCGACTTCAATACAAAAACATGAACCACGGGACGGCAGAAAAAAGCCCCCAAAGGTTACACTAAAAAAGGAAGGGCGAAGGCGGCGTGAGCAGGGCTTCTGAGGTGTGCGTGCATCTTTTCCGCCGGGCATCTTCGAATACAGAATGAGAAAGATGAGAACCGGGGATAACAACGACAGCTTTGGAAGCCGTCCTATTCAGCGCTGACGCGGTCGAATGGTCAACTTCCCAGCTCAACATTCCAGAATATTGGTTCGGCAGAAAACGCATCTCAAACCGACAAATCAAAAGGAGGGCGGAAGCCCTCCTTTTTCTAGTCCATTCACAAAAGAAACGCCTGCAGGGTTCCGGAAACGGGTTTGCGAAAGGACTATCCCTCTTCCTTCTCCCAGGCACTGGAAAGGAGCCTCGCCTTCAACCGCTGGCACGCGAGTCCGGCGAGCGGTTCCAGATCAACGATGTCTGCCGTGTTGTACCGGATGAGGAGGTCGAGGGCCGTCGGATCCCCCCACAGATGTGCCCTCCAAAGCCTCACCGCATCGAAACCGTCCATGCCGTCAACGGCATTTTCCCTCTGAATCCCCACCTCTTTCTCGATCTTCTTCAGCCCCCCCCTGTAACCCAGCTTTTTTAGCAGGAAACGAAGGTCGATGTGGGTCGCTGGAAGGGTGATGTTGGGGAAGGAGCGCCGTACGCAGGGGAGGTCAAAACCGGTGCCGTTGAAGGTGATGATCAAGTCATAGTCCGCAATGGCAACCTCGAAGTCCGAGAGGTTCATACCGCTCACAAAACTCCGAATGGTCCTTCCGTCATAGATCCCGATGACAGTGATCTCGTCCGTGCCCTGATGGCCGCCGCTTGTCTCGATGTCCAGGTAGACCGCCTTCTCCCGGAACGAATCATAGAGGCGCCAGAGTTCTCCCACGGGAAGGCGCTCCCTGAAATAGCGGATATCGTGCCGGTGCCTGAAGGAATCCACCAAAGCCTCCCGAATAAAATGCTCCCGGCCCCGGGGAAAGGCCCTGAAGTCGGAGTTCAGCAAGTCCTGCCAGGTCCGAATACCCCTTCGCCATAGGCGTCTTTCGGTCTTTTCTCCGATTCCCTGGATGTGAATGAAGGTATGCTCCAGCACTGCCTTTACTCCCTCATCGGTTTCCCCGATCTCTCTATCAGCCTTAGCCAGTGATCTCCGTGCGTTCAGCGGGAGACGAAAGACTTCCCGAGACGATCCCGCCAGAGCACCCATCCATATCCGATGGCATTCACCAGCACAAAGGCGATCTCCCCTCCCCGAACGAGCGCTTCTGGCACATCGGGGTACACCACGTACTCAAGTGTTTTCACAAGGAAAGGCGTATGGTAGACCACACATATATCCTTTGAGGAACAGAGGTAGTTCTCCAGGTAGGTGAGTGGACAATACCAGCCGAAGGCATTCAGGACCAGGGACAAAAGGAGTCCGCCGGCGTGGATGTAAGCCACCTTGGATCTCTTCAGGACGAACACGAATCCTACTGCCAGGAAAAGAATCCAGAGGAGGTGGATCAGGATGACCAAGTCTGCGAGCAATGTGGCCCTTCAGTTCTGGCTCTGACCTTGAGACAGCACCCGCGCTGCGGCGGTCAGAGACGATGGGTTGAACTGAAACGATTGACACTGGAGTGATGGTCAAGAGCAACTTCCCATTCTTACCCATTACTCCGATACTCCATCACTCCAATACTCCAGTCTTTACTATCGGCCCGAGCATCTTCCTCACTCGCTCCAGACACAGGGCGATCTCATGGGGTTTGAGTTCCAGGGTCATGGTCTCTGCATGTCCGATTTCCGTGAGTTTCGCAAGGATAGGCTCGAATTCAATGACGCCCTCGCCGGGCGGGAGGTGGAGATCGTCCAGGGGAGACTGCCCTCCCCTGTTGTCATGGATATGGATGTGTCTGATCCGATCCGGGTAGCTCTCCATAAAGCCGTAGCTCGTGTTGACTTCGCTCAGAAGCTGGCCGTGCCCAAGATCCAGGGTGAGGCGAAGGAGAGGAATCTCATGGAGGGGGGCCTCCAGATCGGACGCCCTTTCGCTCAGGTTCTCGTGACACACCGTAATCCCCTCTTCGCCGGCCCTCCGGGTAATCTCGTCAAGCAGACCGATTTTGAAGTCAATCATCTCCTCTTTCACGAATCTCCGATCCAGCCAGAGGTGAATGGTCAGCAGGGTCATCTCCATCTTCGACATGATGCCCAGGATGGTATTGAGCTTGGGAAGATACCGCCTTGAGAGGCTCACGGGGTCATTGGGATCTCCCTCCCGCGGCCCGTGACAGAGGTAGTACAGCCCCAGTTCCTCCCTCAAGTCCCGGTATGTCGTTACCCGGTCCTGGAATTCCTCCAGGTTCGTGATCGGCAGTTCTGCGAACTGAAGTCCGAGATGAAACAGGCTTCGAACCTGATCCGGACTCCTCGCCGTTCCGCCCAGATGAATCTGCTTCACCGCAGGACTCCTTCCCTCTCAGCCGCACTTGAACATCCCATCCTCATAGATGATCTTCTTTGCTCCGGAACGAAGGTGAGCGGTGACGACCTTTCGTTCCGTGTTCACCAGGTCCCAGTGGAGGGCCGATTCGTTGAATCCGAGTTCCTGTTTCTTGTCCCTCGTAAGCCTTCCTGGATTCCCGTCATAGGTGTCGGAATAGGAGGAGCCGACCGCGATGTGGCAGTTCCCGTAACGGCCACCGAAGTTTTCGTCGTAGAGGGTGTTGGCCATGAAGCGACCGATTCTGGAAAAACGCCTGTCCGTGAGGGAGAATTCACCTATCCGGCATGCCCCCTTGTCCATGGAGAGCTGCTTCACCGTGAATTCCTCTCCCTTTTTCGCCTCCACCTTCACGGCCCTTCCGTTTTCGAACACCAACCGGACCCCTTGTACGTAGTTCCCGTTGCGGAACGAGGGCTGATCAGAGTAAAACACCCCTTCCGTGCCTCTCCAGTCCGGGGAGACAAAGATTTCAAAGCTCGGGATATTGTGACCCGAAACGCCCACCCACCTTCTCCTGCGACCCGGTGTGACCACGAGGTCTGCGGTGTTCGACTCCATGTGGAGGGCCTCGATGTCCATCCCGTTTAGCCACTCCTTGATGGCCTTGATTTCCCTGTGGGTCTCCTTCCATTCCCTGACCGGGTCGTTCCTGTCCAGGTAACATGCCCGGATGACCTCGGCCTCGTACTTTTGCATGGATAGACCCGCATGCCTGGCCAATCCAGGGGTCGGGCACAGGCAGAGGGTCCAGCCCAAGAGACCCTTATCCTCCCTCCTGTCCAACACGTCCCGCAGGGGTTTGGCTGCGACAGCAGCCCTTCCGATTTTCCTCGGGTCCACTGTGCTCAGGTGGGTCAGGGATTCAGGCGCATAGAGATGGATGGCGCCGTTCATTGCCTTGTGAAGTTCTCTGCTCCCAGGGGCCTGGAAGACAAGCTGTTTCGGGTTTGCCACGGAAAAAAAATCGCGTTCCATTCTGGGCGTAGCGCGTAGGCGCAGGACTGGATGATAACCATCCACCAGCAGCCTTGCATGGAGGAGTTCAGCCAGAGCAAGGGCTCCCAGGTGGTAGCTCACGAGGATGACGTCTCCCTTCCTGAAGAAGCCCTTTCGAGCGGTTTTGAGCGCCCAGACAAGGACATCGCAGTATTTTTCCATGATCGCCCTGTTGAATTTCATGACAACCTCCCTCAACGAACAGAATTTCGATACTGCTCCAGGTTTTGGATGTGGCGGCGCTCCTCTTCGAGAATCTCTTGAAGTTCTTTTGATGTCTCCCTGTCCTCCACGAGGGACTGGATGAACTCATAGAATAGGATCGTATCCTTTTCGAACTCCAGCGCAACTTCAAGCATCTTGCCGACATCATGGATGGTGGAGAAATCCGCCTCCTTCAGGGAAAAGGTCTGATCACCCAGGATCCCCACCAGGAGACCGCTCTCGATCTCTTTCCGCTCTCCTTCTCCCTGCGGCAGCAATTCCTTCCTCTTAGAAAACCACTCGGCATGCTTCACTTCTTCCTCCGCCATCCATTGAAGCAAGCTGAGGACTGAGGGATCCAGGAATCTCCTCATGGCTTCCCTATAGAAGCGTTCTCCGTTCTTTTCAATCTGCACGGCCAGGTCCAGGACCTCTCGGATGGAAAACATTGTTCTCCTCCCTTGTGGAGAATCGACTGATCATACCTCACCACATCCCGGTTATTCCGACCTTAGTACATTTTACGGAAAAGGCATAGTCAGTCTTGACAACCCATTGTAGGACTTTATTTTTCTGAAAATAGCCTCGAAGCGCAAAGGTTGAAATGAAGAGGTTTCCCGGACGATGCTGAGAAAACTGGTTGTGGGACCCTATCAGGCCAATTGTTATATCCTGGGATCCAAGGAGACCGGAGAAGGGCTGGTCATAGACCCCGGAGATGATGTCATGCACATCGCAAAGGAGATAGCCCACCACGGACTCAGGATTCGACATATTCTCATCACCCACGGGCACTTCGATCATACGGGAGGGGTTTCCGAACTCAGGAGAATCACCAAGGCGCCCGTGCTGATCCACCCCCTCGATGCGCCCGGCCTGGGCCTTCCACCCGACGGTCATCTTTACGAGGGCCAGCAGATTCCATTGGGTAACTACACCCTTTCGGTGATCCACACACCGGGTCACTCACCGGGGGGTGTATGTTTCCATGCACCCGGTGCGGTATTTACCGGAGACTCCCTCTTTGCCGGCTCCGTCGGCCGAACCGATTTCCCGGGAGGAGACCATCGTAGACTCATCCAGGGGGTCATGGAAAAGGTCTTTCCCCTGGGCGACGACCTTCGTGTCTACCCGGGTCACGGCCCTGCAACGACCATCGGAACCGAGCGACGCACCAACCCCTTCTTTCGCTGAACCCGGATCCCTGCCAAAGCGTCGATCAAGGCAACGATCCAGAGGACGCCTTGATGGCGGATCAGGGTTGACGCGCCACGGTCGCCTGCGCTATATCCATCACCTACGTTCGTATCTGGGGGGTGGCGTTTCCTATCTTGCACTCCCAAGGCAGGGAGCTGTGTCATGGAGAATTTGATCGGGAAAGGAGCACGCTTGATCCGGGGCGCCCAAAACATCCTAGTCTTTACCGGGGCCGGATTGAGCACCGAATCGGGAATCCCTGACTTCAGGAGCCCCGGCGGGGTGTGGGACAGATACGATCCCCAGGACTTCTACTTCCAGAGGATCATCTCCGACGAAAAAGCCCGGGAAAAATACTGGTGCATGAGCACCGAGTTCTATGCCACCATGAAGGATGCACTGCCGAACAATGCCCACCTGGCCATAAAGGAGATCGAAAACATGGGTAAGCTCCTTGCCATCGTCACCCAGAACATCGATTCCCTGCACCACAAGGCAGGCAACTCACCGGAGAAGATCATCGAAATCCACGGTACGGCCTTCTCGGTCTCCTGCCTGGATTGCGGCAAGAAATATGAGAGAGACGAAATCCAAGCCCGTCTATCATCCGGGGTGAAAGTCCCTTACTGCGATGCCTGTTCAGGGATCCTGAAACCCGACACCATTTCCTTTGGACAGGCCATGCCTGAAGGAAAGATGGCTCAGTCCATGCATTTTGCCGGTGAATGCGATCTCTGCATGGTGCTGGGCTCCTCACTGGTGGTATACCCTGCCGCCTCAGTCCCGATCCATGCATTGGAGAGCGGGGCAAGGCTTCTGATCATCAACAGGGATGAGACCCCTCTGGACCGGGATGCGGATGTTGTGTGCCGCGGGTCTCTGGGAGAAACCTTGACCGCAATGATGGAACAGGTTAAAAGCATGACTTCATAGGAAGAGGGTGCGCAACTTGGAGGGAGGCAATATGCTCAGAATCGGTTTTATAGGATGGAGAGGCATGGTCGGTTCCGTGCTCATGGGCCGCATGAGGGAAGAGAGGGACTTCAAGGGTTTCGAACCTGTCTTTTTCACCACGTCCAACGTAGGCGGAAAAGGCCCTGATGTAGGCATGGAGATCCCTCCCCTGCAGGACGCCCATGATATCAAGCTCCTGTCGGCCCTCGACATCGTGGTCACCTGTCAGGGCGGAGACTATACCCAGAAGGTCTATCCGGAACTGCTCAAAAAGGGATGGAAAGGCCACTGGATTGATTCGGCCTCCACCCTTCGGATGGAAAAGGACAGCATCATCGTCCTTGATCCCGTGAACCGGTCGGTGATCGATGAAGGCCTCGGATCCGGCGTGAGGACTTGGGTGGGTGGAAACTGCACCGTCAGCCTCATGCTCATGGGCCTCTCCGGGCTTTTTGTGAACGGGCATGTGGAGTGGCTTTCGTCCATGACCTATCAGGCCGCATCTGGAGCCGGGGCCAACAACATGAGGGAACTGGTTGCGCAGATGGCGGTGCTCGGTGATGCGTCCCGGGATCTGCTCAAGGATCCGGCCTCCACCGCCATTGAGATCGACGCCCTGATCACCTCCCAGCTCCGGGGCGGAAAGCTCCCGTTGGAGTACTTCGGCGTTCCCCTGGCCGCCAGCCTCATTCCCTGGATCGACCGGGCCGTGGAACTGGGCCAGACCAGGGAGGAGTGGAAGGGATTTGCGGAAACCAACAAGATCCTGAACACCACGAAACCCATACCCGTGGACGGCATCTGCGTGCGCGTGGGTGCGATGCGCTGTCACAGCCAGGCTTTCACCATTAAACTCAAGAGGGATATTCCCCCGGATGAGATCTCGGACATGATCCGCAACGGGAACGACTGGGTGAAACTCGTGCCCAACGACAAGGAGTCCACGATCAGGGACCTCACCCCCACTGCGGTGAGCGGAACCCTCATCGTGCCGGTGGGCCGGCTCCACAAGATGCGCATGGGGCCTGAGTACCTCACCGCCTTCAGCTGCGGGGACCAGCTCCTGTGGGGGGCCGCAGAGCCCATCCGGCGGATTCTGAACATCGTGATCGACCACCTCTCGTGAGGGGGCAAAAAAAGACGACTGCCTGAGACAGGATCAACAGGAGATGCGCCGGCCAAGTCGGCATAATGGTGTGGGTGAGAATTCCATACAAAGTAAGGTTGGTCAACCGCTT
>JAFGPH010000280.1 GCA_016926135.1 Deltaproteobacteria bacterium | reverse complement strand
TCAGCCCCCGTCTCACCCTGATCGCCCTGATTCCGGCCCCCTTCCTGATTTACATGACCAAGGTTATTACCCGCCGCATGTCTGCCGGTTATGAGAGCGTCCAGGCCGTCTTCTCGGACCTCACGGAGAGGGTCCGGGAGGTCTTCTCCGGGATCCGGGTCATCAAGGCCTATTCCAGGGAGACCTGGGCGTCCGAAAATGTCGCCAGGGAAGGGGACAGATATATTTCCGAAAACCTGGCCCTGGCAAGAACCATGGGCATCTTCCTTCCCCTCATGGGGCTTTTCACCACCCTGGGCCTGGCCGTCGTGATCTGGTTGGGAGGGCGGTACACCATCCTGGGCGAGATTACCACCGGTGATTTCGTGGCGTTCATCAGCTACCTGGGCCTCCTCACGTGGCCCATCATGGCGATCGGATGGGTGGCCAACCTCATTCAGAGGGGATCGGCGTCCATGCGGCGCATCAACCGGATCCTGCACGAACGGCCCGAGATCACAGGTCCGCCGCCGGGTCCACGGGTTCCCGAAATTCGCGGGAGGATCGAGTTCAGAGGGCTGAGTTTCCGCCACCCGGGTCAGGAGAGGGAAGCGGTCAGGGATATTCGCCTCCTCATCGAGCAGGGCAAAACGGTTGCCTTTGTGGGCCGGGTGGGCTCGGGGAAGACCACCCTCCTGCACACCATACCCCGCCTCCTGGATTCCGCCAGGGGCACCCTCTTCGTGGACGGCATGGAGGTTCAGGATATCCCCCTCTGGACGCTGAGGAAAAACACGGCGTTTGTGACCCAGGAGGCGATGATCTTTTCGGACACGGTGCGACAGAATATCCTTTTTGGGAGGGACGGCATCCCCGAGGAGGCCCTGCAGAACTCCCTCCGGACCGTCCAACTCTTCGACGAAATCCAGGAACTCGAACACGGTGTGGACACCCTCCTGGGGGAGAGAGGCGTCACCCTCTCAGGAGGCCAGAGGCAGAGGCTCTGCATCGCCAGGGCCATCATTACCGGGCCTCCCATCCTGATCCTGGATGATGCCCTTTCCATGGTGGACACGGGCACCGAGGGAATGATTCTCAACCAGATCCTCGGAACCCGAGCGGGAAAGACCACCCTCATCGTCTCCCACAGGATCTCCACCATAGCAAGGGCCGATTTCATCGTGGTCCTTGACAAAGGTCTGATCGTGGAAACAGGGGACCACGCCTCCCTCATGGCCAGGGGCAAGGAATATGCCCTCCTCTACGAACGCCAGATTCTTGCCCAGGAACTGGAGGGGGGAGAGGAATGACGATTGTCGGATGAGAAATGATGATTGAGGAATACTGAGGGACTCACGGCATGTACGGCGAATACGGCCACATGGAAGAAGGGCAATTGGGCAGGCCTTACGATCTGCGGCTCCTGAGCCGGCTGGTCCGCTATGCATTCCCCTACCGGAAGAGGATCTCCCTGGCCCTCTTCCTTTCCCTCCTGATTACCCTGCTGGATCTCGCCATACCCTATTTCTCCAAAATCGCCATCGACCGATACATCGTGGCCGCGTGGTCCAGAATCGATCTCTCCGGGATGGAAGAAGGGGCGAGGCAGGATTTCCTGGGCAGGCACGGGAAAATTTTCAAGAGTTCGCGACAGGCCTCCGAGGGTTTTATCTCCCAGGAAGACCTCCGCAAGGTGGACCCGGCAGTCCTCCATGGATTCCGGCAAAAGGGCATTCTGTCGGCAGGATTGTTCTACAGGATTCGACCCGAAACCCTTCAGGATTCGGTTCTCCCGGAACTGGCCCGGCAGGGAACGCCCCTTCAGGACGGCTCCCTGATCGTCCCGGCTCAAACCCTCAGGGATCTCAAGCCCCAAGATATCATGAGGATCAGGGCCGGCGACATGAGGGGTCTGGCCCTGGTGGGCATGGTTCTTCTTGCCTTTCTCGTCTTTTCCTTCGGACTCGGTTACGGGGAGTACTACATCCTCGAATGGGTGGGGCAGAAGATCATGCAGGACATCCGGCTCCAGCTTTTCGGACGGATGCTTTCTCAGGGGCTGCGGTTCTTTGACCGCCACCCGGTGGGCCGCCTCCTCACAAGGGCCACCAACGACATTGAGAACCTGAATGAGATGTTCAAGTCCGTGGCAGTCACCGTTCTCAAGGATCTGCTGATCCTGATAGGCATCGTGGCCGTCCTGCTCTACCTCAACTGGCGTCTTGCCCTTCTGTGTCTGACCCTTGTCCCTCTCATCTTCGCGCTGACCCTCCTCTTCAGCAGGATGGCCAGGGAGGCATTCAGGGAGCTTCGCGCCAAGGTCGCCCAGATGAACGCCTTCCTTCAGGAACGTCTCACCGGTATGCGCACCATCCAGCTCTTCGTGACCGAGGCGCTCCAGAAAGAGGTTTTTGCCGGGATCAACCGTGAGAACTATCTGGCGGGAATGAAACAGATTCACGTCTTCGGGGTCTTCATGCCCCTCATGGAACTCCTCTCCGCCTTTGCGGTGGCGCTTCTCATCTGGCACGGGGGCGGCAAGGTCCTGGGGGATGAAATCACGCTGGGTTCCCTTGTCGCCTTCATTAGCTACATGCAGATGTTTTTCAAACCCATCCGGGACATCTCGGAGAAGTACAATATCATGCAGGCAGCCATGGCCTCAACGGAGCGCATCTTCGAGTTCATGGACCAGCGGGAGGAAATCCAGCAACCGGCTCGCCCCCGGCAGCCGACCCGCATGGAGGGAAGCTTGGAATTCAGGGATGTCTCCTTTGGATATCAGGACGGCCACCCCGTGCTTCACGGGGTTTCCTTCCGGGTGCGGCCCGGCGAGATGGTGGCCATCGTCGGACCCACGGGGGCGGGGAAGACGACCCTGGTCGGGCTCATCGAGAGGTTCTATGATCCCCTCGAGGGGACGATCCTTCTGGACGGTGTGGACCTTCGCCTCTGGTCAAACAGGGATCTCAGGGCTACCATCGGCCTGGTGATGCAGGATGTGTTCATCTTCTCGGGCACCCTGATGGACAACATCTCCCTGGGACGGCCGGGGCTCTCCACGGAGATGGCTCAACGTGCTGCCAGGCAGGCCAACGCCGAGCCGTTCATCTCCAGGCTCCCCAACGGGTATGATCATGAGATCGGGGAGGGGGGCTCCAACCTTTCTGCGGGAGAGAGGCAACTCCTCTCCTTTGCAAGGGCACTGGCCTTCGACCCCAGGGTACTCATCCTCGACGAGGCCACCTCCAGTGTGGACCCCGAGACGGAGAACCTCATCCAGCAGGCCATCTTCCGGATGGCGGAGAAGCGAACCACCCTTGTCATCGCCCACCGACTCTCCACCATCCGGAGCGCCGATCGCATTCTCGTCGTTCACCGGGGCCGCATCTCCGAACAAGGTACCCACGAGGAGCTGATGGCGCGGAAAGGGATCTACCATAAGCTGAACAGGTTCAGAGAGGTTTAGCAGGCTGATGAAAAACACTCGTCTGCTGCGTTATCTTCATCCCTCGTCACTGCGGCGTACTGGCACGTACGCCTCATTCCTCGGGATTTCAGATGCCTTGCATCCAAGCATTTTTCATCAGCCTGCTCAACTAACCTCCCAAGGATCCAGAAACCATGTGGAGGAGTGTAAGCCATAAAAGCAGGATTGGCAGGGTAACGAGTGTCTCGAAGGAGTTTGGAGTAATGCCGAGAATTTTCCTCCTTTCCTGCATAATCCTTGTTCTGATCCTTCTCTGCACCGGCCTCATGGCAGAGGAGAGGAGAGTCGTCCGCGTTTATTTTCCAGACGGGAACCACGTGAAGGCCGAACTCGCGCTCTCCCCTGACGAGAGGACGCGGGGACTCATGTTCAGGCCGGAGATCGCCCCGGGGGAGGGAATGCTCTTCGCCTTTGAAGAAGAGGCCATTCATCCCTTCTGGATGAAAAACATGGAGGTCCCCATCGACATCCTCTGGCTCGACAGGGAGAGGAGAATCGTCCACATGATCAAGGGTGCCGAACCCTGCAGGAAAGACCCCTGTCCCTCCTACATGCCTCTCCATCCGTCTCTCTTTGTCCTGGAACTGCGCGCCGGCAGGGTGGAGGAACTCGGCCTGAAACTCCGTGATCGACTGGAATTCGCGGTTCCTCTCCATCCCGGGAACCGGCGATCGCGTTGAGGAGCCCCGGGACGCAAGGGACCTCGGCCGAAACCGGACCATGTCCATATACCGATGGTTGGATAATGGTCCGGATACCTGCGCCCCTTAGCCTTCCGTAAGCCATTGGTGATCCGCCCAGGTATGACTCCGGGGGCGGTACCCGATCGCGGAGGGCCTCGAAGTCGGCCAGAGTTGGATTGTCTGTCTTCGTGTCCCGGATCATCTGGACTGGCTCACGGCCATCTTTTGGTGCGGAATCGATTAGGATCAGGGGTACCTTGAGAAGTCTGATGTGGGCGTGCGGCCTTTCTTCTTGGACGCCACTTCCTTGCGTCTGCCTTGGCGACCAATCAAGGTTTTGTTCAGGGCGCGCGTCGCTACTATTGCGCCCCTTGGTAAAAGAAAAGGCAGCTCGGTTTCCAAATCGCATGGCATTTATCACATATACTCTTCTTATCTAAGGGTTCCTTGGTCCTGAGATCATACTCTCAAATCCAAGGTTTGGGGGAGGCTGTGGTATCCAGGTGCTATCTTTAGAATGGCCTCAAGCTTTTCCAGTGCCGTCGCTTTTCTCCTGAATCTGATAGTAAACCCTGCCAACTTCAAACCTGAAATGCTTCCTGTTCTCCATGACCATGGGATTGGGGAGGTGGTCAATATCAAGTCCGCTCTCCATGTTTCTTATGACCCAAATCTGATATATTTCTCCCGTATCTAGCGCCTGCTGCGCTGCATCAAGCTCTGTAGAACCCAACTCAAAAAAGTTTTGATCACCCGTATGGCCCTTCACTTCAATCATTACCTTGCGGCCATCGACAGGTATACAAAAGTCGTAACCAAGATTATCGTTGCCCTGGCTCCCTGGAAAAAATTTCTCTTTGTTACCTGATACCCACTCAGCGACACCTATATGCGGATAACGGTTCTTCACCGCCCTGAATACTAAATATTCACCCACATACCCTATGAACTCTGTGTCTCTGTCCTTCTTCAATGAGACTCTTCGGACCTTTTTTCTGCCTTTTAGTCGGGGCTGTGGTTTTTCTCCCAGGTTTGCAGTAAGGTCGATGTCCGCATCCTGGGTGAGCTTGTCGAGTATCGCGTTGTTACCTTGAGCAAGCAGCATATCCAGTTTCTTCCTCAGTTCATCAAGAGGCTGGTCCTTGTCTGGAATTTCGATCAAGTTCTGCGCAATTGTCTTTTTGGGAACAGATTTTGGCTCACTTGTGAGGCGCTCTTCAGCCTTTACTTCCTCAGCCTGGGTGATCTTGTTGGTCTTGATAAAATCATCTAAAGTCTTGGCCTTTGTCCCCTCAAGAGGCTTCTTGACAACGTCCGACTGTGTGGCCATCCATTCACCTAGCAAGCCGAAAACTTCCTCATTTGAAATTGGGCATACACTTAAGGATGAGGACAATTCTTCATCCTTTTTCGCCCAATTGCCGGGTGCATTGTCCTCAATGGCTTTGAGGCCGGATATGATTGTATCACTTTCAACGCTTCTGAGAGCGAGACTTGCCAACAGTATCCGTAAACGTTTCCATTGATTTCTCATGAAACTGATATTCGAATCTAGGACCATATCAGGATCATTATGCAAAGAATCGTATTTGCCCTTGATGGATTCCAGGAATTTGTCATCACCTGGAAGGTCAGGCTTATCCATAAGATCTACGGCCTGCATTTTGAACCAGTCTATTATGGGAGATTCGATTGTGGAAGAATCAGGCGTCCATGTATCGTGTATGGCTTCCGATGGTTTGAGGTTGTCGTATGATAACCATTTTTCCTTGAACTTCACTTTTCTGGACCCTTCCAGGTTCTTCTGGAGGAAGCCACATGCTGCCCATCTGGTTTCTTGTTTTACCTTGTTGAATGTTTCCGCCGCTTGGTCATTTAGGACAAGCTGCGTGCGAGCTCCGATTTCACGGGCTGCTGAATTCCAGTCTTTGAGATCTATTCTGAACAAATCATAAGCCTGTTTTGAAATTTCAGCCGCATCTCGCATCTGCTCTGCAATCTGTCTTAAAGAACTCGCCTCTATGGATGATTGTGAAATTCCGCATCTCTTTAGCATATTCGTCATCATCTGCTCCGCAAGCTCATAAGGCTTTCCGCTGTCTGCGACCTTGCTGATTGTGCTGTTGAATTCTTCTTCTGAAAGAGGTGAATCGCCTGATCTGCAGAGGAAAAACAAGGCGGGCGCGACCGATCTTATTATCTGTTGTGTCTGACCACCGATGATCTGGAACAGTTCCTGGAGATTCGCTGCCTCAATATGCAGCTCGTCTATGGCAATGTCGGAAGGCACATCCTCTCTTAAGGCACCGTCAGAAGTGGCCTCTTCAATATTCCTCAGCCAGAGTTCTGCAGGTTTCAGATAATCCTCCCGATCAAACAACAGGCTGAGAGGCAATGCGAGATCCCGCAACTGGAGTTCCTCTCCAATATCGAGATATAGAATATTTTCTGAAGATGAATAAGATATGGTTCGCGATTTTGGCGCAACATCCAATCCCTGAATCTTTATCAGTAGGTTGCGGACATACTTTGCCCTTGTATTTTGTATGCGAGTCAAGAGGGTCTTTTGAAAATCTCCCTCGGGATTTGAAACAGACATTGGCTGCGTTCCCCTGCCGAATGCGAGAACTGCCAGCGCAGGCTGGACTAGCCAAGGGAACAAATCATTTATCAGTCTTGGTTCCCTCCAGCCATCAACCTCCTGGTATTCAAAGATCATTTCTAGTTCCGAAAGCCTTCGCACGTCTGCGTTCTTCAATATGTGCTTAAGGATAGTAACACGATCCTTCCAGCGGGACCGGGTTTTCCCTGCGCATACTATCAGGGTTCCCGGTGGAAGCAATGAAAGACAGTCATCGTTATCATTTACCCATGCTGTGTACTTTTCTGAATCGTCGTCTGCTACGGGTTGCAGCCAACAAAAGCGTTTTCCACCGTCTCTTAGTATCTCAAAAGCCAAGGCGGAATCGGGAGGGGTTTTGGGAGCCGTGCCATGAAAAGGCTGAGATACTGCAGCATCAAACAGGTCCTGCCATAAAGAAAGCAGGAAATGTTCCCGTTCTGTAGGCAGATGCTTTTGGGCTTGATATAGGAGGCCCATTATGTGGAAGGGGTTCTGCGCTTCTTTTTGGGGGGAGTAGACGACAATTCCTATTTTGCCGCAAAGCTCTTCAGAGATCCATTCTTCCACACCAGGATCAATATGAGGAAGCAGGGAATATATCAGGGTGCTCCCGGGTCCAAAAAGGTCTTTGCCTATTTTGATGACTTTCCCGGGTTTGACAACGTCTGAAAATTCATCACTTACCTCGCGTTCTTCAATGATTCTTGTCGCCCAGACTTTGGAAGGGATCCATTCAGCCTGGCTAAGCTGTTCAACAACAAATCCGGTAACGTTCCATTGTCTGGGCTCTCCGCCCTCTCTTGGGTCACGCCGGATATTTGGTGTCATATGTTTCCTGTAATACTTTTCCCAGCCCCTTCCCATGCACCGCGCCAAGGCTTGCGCGTCTGTTACAGGATTAGGAGTTTCTTCAATGAACGGAATTTGATTGAGTACATATTTTGCAGACATCTGGAAAGGGAGATTCTTGCTTTCATTTTCAAGCCGTTCTAAGTAGCCTTCCCATGTCTTTTTGCTTACAGGCAGCTTGTGTTTGTCGTGGACATCGCGAAGCTCTTGAGTTTTAAGCGAATTATAAGATCCGGAAGGACAGAGTTCTGGAAGGAATCCGCCGGGCCTTGCTGCTTTCAAGATATTGAGTTTTGGCGTTGTCCAAACCCCAAGAGCTTCCAGAATAAACCGTTTCAAATCGGGTCTAAGATTATATGATGAGATCAGATCTTGATAGGTTTTTGGCAGCATCTGAATGAGGGTATTCGGATGCACCACAAACGGCTTCTTTGGCTCTGCGTTCTGGAAAACCTTCTCAAGGTCTGCACCCTCATCATCTGTCCATGCCTTTCCTGCATACGTTTCATTACCAGGGCGATATCCTATGTCGGTCGGAACCAGGAGATGATTCCACTCGACTGATTGGCCCTCGCCGCGCATCTGTTTCCAAAGTATGAAAGTCCATGCGAAAATCTCGGCAGCGTCCCTTTTTCTTCTTTTCGACATCCTTTCCTTATAGAGGTCACGGCAGACGCGATTAAGAATGAAGTCAGCGACCTGCTCAGTTCGGAAGTCCCTGACAATCTGATCGCCGCGGTATTCCCTGATAAGGAATGATCGGATCTGCTTATCACCAAGGTCTATTTCCGGATGAAGGAAAGACACTCGGTTTCTGAGTGCAGCAGGCAGGGATTCGGTGAGCATGTCCTTGAATTTCTTTATCATTGGAGTGTCTTCATCGTCAGAAGCAATTGGCCTTCTTGGGGGAGAAAATATCCTCGATTCGTTCTCGACCTTGTATATCCCAGTTTGAGTCCAAATCAGTTTTTTGCCCACCAATGCATCGTACGGTATGTCCAAATGTCCAAGCCATCTGTAAAGAGAATTCCACCAAGCGCTGTCTAGCTTATCCTTTGTTGAACTTCGTATCGCCATTTCAGCAAGCCGAGTCAGTTCCTCATCTGTGGGGGTTTTGGTTTCAAATTCGTAGATCTCTGCAGTGTTTTCAATTAGCTCCTGGTTCGGCAGTACCGGGTGCGGCTTAAGCAATGGGATCTTCTCACGGCACTCGATGTCCAAAACCTGTTTGACTGGATCAACTTTCCATGTGAGATCATTTGGCAGGGTGATTTGTGAGATCTTCTTGTATTCCAGCTCGCCCTTGGAATTGGGTTCGCTAAGCACCCAATACTCTCCTTTTACTATGTGTTGTATGGATTCAGACGATATTTGCTCTTTTGCAAGGGCCTGGTCCTGGTCGATGATTCCCAGCAAACGCAGCACTGCCACCGCTGACTCGATGTCATGCGATCTGCGAAGGAGTCTGACCATGTCTCCAACGCAGGATGCGGCATGATTCAGAAGGCAGGAATTCCATCCCCGACCCCATTCAATGCTTTTGCGGTCTATGCTCCCGTAAAACGGAGCATTGACCCAAGCCCCAGTTCCTGTTCTTGCCAGTGTAGGCAAATATATTGAGAATCTTCCTTCGCTGTTACCGCCTATGGGGACAGCAATCTCTACGTCCACCTGTCGAATCTGATGCCAGCGTTCTGGAAGAGCTTCGAGAACATCCTTGAATTCCTGCCTGGATATAGGTTTTCTATAAAACCACCACGTCTGTGAACCACCCTCAAGATCTTCAGTTTCCTTTCCGCAGGTATCTGTCCAAGCCTTCATGTCATGGTAAATGACTTCAATCTGTCCTTTTCTGATTTCCTCTTGCCCTGCGTAAGAAGGAATGTGCCGCACAAATTCAACGACCTTTCTTGGTTCATCCGTTTGGCTGTTTTCCGCGTAAACTGAGATGCTTTGGGCATTACGAAGAAAAAGGAATGTGTATGGTTGTAGTTCGCTCAGAGCTCTTCTAAAGATAGGCTCAGCACCCGGTTTTATTTCAATGCAAACAGCTGTTGCGAATCCTAGTTTGGCTGCCCAAGGTAGTAATGGATCCGACGCCGTAATGGGTATGGGCATTTCATATACGGGCAGCCACTTGCATGAACGCTGCAGAATTTCTTGATTGCTGAGACTTGCTTTCAATGATTCTACGATGCGGGGTTGGATATTTTCCAGTAATTGAAAGGGCTTGCCGGAGATTTCCATTTGAGGAGATCCATCCCCGGGGATGAAGCTTTCTGATGTTGTTCTCCGTAGAGCATTCACAAGCTCGTCAGGATCAAAGCAGAAGCAGTAGCCATCGAAACCGGGTTGGGTATTTTCAAGGCGGCTAGTATCGCTTGAATATATGACGGGCGATTTGCAGACTTCCAAGACTGAGCGGAAGCCAAGGCCCTTGTTGCCAATAGCCTCTTCGGGGTTCTTGTCTGTTAAGCCTAAGGTGCAAAGGCTATCGAAGTTCTTTCGGGTGAAACCTTTGCCTGTGTTGAAAAGGACGACTCTTGGTGATGGCTCTTGCCTGATTACCGCAAGTATTTGACCATCCCTCCCGCAGGCATCGTCCGCGTTCTGGATCAGTTCTATAAGAAAACGGGCATGATATTCCTCAGATAATTGCTCCTCGATTGACCTGCGCCCTTCAAAAATATTGGTTCCACGCCGGATGTCATCCATGAAGGCATAGATTTTGGCCTGCAGCCGTTCTAGTATGGAATCATAGTATTTATTGGGGGGCATTCTGAAATCCCTGTGGTCTGCCCTTGATCAAAAAGATATGTTTCGCCGCAAATCCTATATCTGCTACTCCTCTTCCTAGTATCAGATAGCATCTTCGGTAAGTCTCATGACCAACCGACTATCGAGGGGAGTGCTGGTTTGATTCCACAGCGGCAGAAGAATGCCTTGGCCATTGCCGACGTTGTAAAATGTGAATCTGTTCTCTGCCATAGAGTCCTCCTTTCTTGGTCAACTCAGTTGAGCATTGGCAATAGACGGGTCAAGAGGCATGAATAGGATCTTTCAGAACTTCCAGTCCGGATTCACCTTCTTGAGGAGATCATTTGCCTTGCTTAGATCCGATGGTACCTTCCCCTTAAGCTTGATCTTTACGGCAAACTCCGGGGTGGCTCCGGCCAATAGTTTTGTCAGCGTTGGGGCGCCTTCGTCCACGAAATCCTGAAGCTGGGCCAAATCCATGGATGTCTCACTCGATTCTCGAATACCGGATGTTTTGGTAGGCACGGGAGTGGGCATCGGTGTGCCCGCCGGTGGCAAACGCAGCTCCCTGTCCATATCAGCTTGGACAGACCCGAATTCGGGGCCTGCGGCACCGCGTATCAGAACTCCCTGATTCACTGCCTCGTTCAAGACGTCGATGAACTGCCGCGTCGGCCACGGCCTTCCCCTCGCGGCCTTGAGCTCGGCATAGAGTCTGCCTACCGTAGTTTTGTGAGATTTTCCATCCCAGGCTCCCGCAAGGGCACCGGGAAGCAGGTCCATGGCCCTCAGGGCGATCGGCGGTCTGAATAGGTTGGCATCAGGATCAAGTTGAAGTTCAGAGGGTTTCTCGCCCAAGATGCTGTCATTGCCGAAGACCAACCATACGTCACCCTTTGCCACCGCCTCTGCAATTGCCGCATGGACCAGCTTGTAGTCGGTTTTTGGAATGGGTCTCTTCTCGGGCGGATAACCCGGCTGTGCGATCTCGTCGAAGGCATTCGTTCCGTCAAACCATGAACATACGGTTGAAAGCTTCAAAGGCTTGTCATCCGTTGGCCACAACCCCGCCATCGCTGAAGGTAGGACGGCCGCCGGGTGCACCTTGTTCAGTGTCGTCTTTGCCGGTAACCAAACCTCGGCGAAATCCGCCCAATCTACTACGCCTTCGATCGGGCAGTGCCAGAACCACTCCTCTCCACCTGCCGGTGGAGCATATCGCAGGGCAACCAGCCCTCTCTGGACCGCATCCTCGATCGTGTTGATCACCACTTGCCGGTTAACCAGTTTGGGCATGTCCGGGTATCGTCCGAACGAACCGTAAATGTCTTTCACCTTAATTCTTGCATCTCCTGCCGGCCATTTACTGAACGGCCCTCCAGGCAACAGGGTCTCAGCATTGATTTTCTCCCTGTAAATTCGAAGATCTTTCTCGCGTACCAAGGTAGGGAACAGCGCTTCCGTGCCCATGGTGAACTTCTTCTGAATAGCATTACCTGTCTTGTCTATGTAAATGACCAGCTCAAAGGCATTCTTCACAAAGGTCAACGCTTCCTTCTGCGATTCCCTTTCCCGCCGCTTGACGGTATCCTTCTGCTCATCTTCGAGCTCTTTGAAGCGATCCGAACCTTTTATGTCACTCCATGCCATCCACGACGCAATGGTCTGCTCGGCCTGGATCAGTCCTGCCGCACTCGGAGTTACCACAAGAACGATATTCTGATGCTCGCGCTTGTCAGTATCCGAGGCATGCGTTCTGATGAAGTCAACGGCCTCGGGCTTTGCAGCACTCCCGGGCATGCCTGCATATTCAGCCCCGAGAATCACAAGTCGGAATGTCGCATCGTCTTGTACATGATCAGGCCCGGACGGCAAGATATGGATATCGACCCCCTCGTCCCTACCGTCCAAGAGTGGACGACACTGCTTCACCAGGTCATTGAACTTAGCACGGGCATTCTTTAGTGCGTTCCGCTTGTAAGAGTCGTGCATCTGATTCAAATTTGGCTTGGGTCCCATGCGCCAGTAGCGGGGAAGTCCACTCGCCGGGTCCGTGCTCTCACACTCCGAGAGATACCAGGAGGTCTTGGCCCATTCCAGAAGGCCGGCATTGAGCATGGCCGGTATTTCGCAGGTGGCCCCTACCAACCACCTCAGTTCACCTAATTCCGCCTGCTCACCTATCGGCTGGGAGAAAATGAAAGCCCCCGCACATGCGGCCTCGACCTCTCGGCCGGTCAGTGTGGAGGCATTCGTTTGAGCGGTCCTCGCCCGCGGCATATCCGTGCGCAGATTACCCGGCCAGTTCGGTTTGGAAGTCTCTTCCACGGAATTCATTGCGTCGTTCGCGAGTTTCTCCAGTGCCGACCCGATCTCATCGCTTGCGCCGGGTCTTGCCAGAAACACCTGGGAGCTGATCAAGGGCGAGTCATCCCAGGGTTCCGCTTCTCGCAGCGCGATGGAGAATGTCTGAAGGATACCGCGAGTTCGCTGGAACTGGCGCAATCCGGCCCATTTCCCGAAGAGCCGGTTCAGGAGGTCCGGATGAAACGGATAGGCATCCATCAATTCTTTCTTGCTGTCAGGGCTCTTAGCTCGGCCGGGCTCGACCGCCTGCATTCGATGCCAGAAAGCAGTCACATGCTTATCGCATTCCGCTGCACCCTTTGGAAACGACTCGAACATCCGCCGGCGCAGTAACTCAGCAAAGTCGCCCTTATCCACAGGCGTTTGCACATCGGCCTGCCGGTTCAACCCTCCGTTACACCTCGCAAGGATTTCGGTTCCCACTTCGTCTCGCTTGGCCGGGTCCGTGGCAAGCAGGGATACCACCAGGCAAGACTTTTTCGAGGCCACGGTCGCCTGGGAGAGCGTTTGGAAGAAGTTCTTGAGCCTGTCATACCAGACCGGACCCTTGTCCTGCCTTACCCCTTCAGGATCGGGCGAAGCAGCGCCGTGCGCCCACATCAGGAATTCGTCCAACAGGATAAGCGCCCCTAACTTGTCCTTCTCTACTTCCTCGATCAATTCCATCCAGAGAGACTGGGCAGGAGGCTCGTAGTAGTCGGGGTCATCTTCATCCCGCTTTAGAATTTCGATACCTCTTTTCCCCAGCAGTTGCCATGCGATCAGGTTCCATGGCATGCGAAAATGACGAGCCTCTCCGCTCGGTGAATTGACCAATCCGCCGGCCTTCCAGTCCACCCGATCAAAGGAAACGGCCGCAATCCGGGCAAAGGGAGGATCGGTCATCTTTGCCGCAGCTAGAATTTCACCCACTGCCGGATGGTGTTTGGGCAGTTTGTCACCCAAGGTGCAGAGGTAATAGGCTGTTGCCAAGGCATGTGTCTTGCCCCCTCCAAAGGTCTGGGCTACGTTGAGCACGCTGACGCCGTCGCTCCGGCCCGCTAACCGGGCCAGGATGCCGGAGCAGAATTTCCGGAGGTTCTCCGTGGCATAGGTGATGGCAAAGAATTGCTCCGGGTCGCAGTAAAACGGCCCGCCGCTCTTTTTCCGGTTCACGATCTGATAGAGATCCACTGCGAAATCCTCAAGCTTCAATTCCCGATCGAGGATCTCTTTCCGCAACCGGCACACCTTCTTCCAGGGCTGAATGGGCGTTGCCTTAGCCATATGCTTGCCTCCAAAACCAAAATTCAATTCGGAACTCAGGAAATCAGAAAGAGGGATCCGAGTTCCTGTATTCGAACAGCGGTATTTCTTTTATGACGTTTTCTTCCACCACCACCCGGCGGTTCATTTTGAGCTGGCTCGCCAGAGACTCCACCAATCGCTGCTCTTCTGTCTGGTGGTCTTCCAAGGCCAACTCACGCACTGCCTGGAGCAGACGAGGGAAGGCCGGGTCGCCCGCCAGCCCCCAGGATTCGTATAGCGATTGCACGTCTCCGGCCCGGTTTTGCTTTAGGAGGTACATCAGCCGGTGCAGTCTGTCTATCAGCGGCGCGGGGTGGTTTGGGCGGTTCTCACCCAGCTTGTCATCCTTAACACGCTCATTCCAACGAACCAGACGGAACTTATCCGCCTTGGCACTCGCATTGAGGATCTCACCAGCTTCTTCATCTTCCTCCGCGTCTCCGCGTCTCCGCGTCTTCTTCTTCCCTCCCTGCTCCAGGATGTTCCAGACCATCTGCAACTCCCGGTCGGTTTTGCCGCACGCGTTCGCGTAAAGGATGCATACTCCTGCCAGCATTGGATCAAAACCGAAGGACTTGCGGTGGAGCAGGTAATACTGGGTCACTGCATCCAGAACAACCGCTTCGCCAGCCAACTCCTGGAGGTCCTCGAAGCCCCTGAGGGAGCCCATGGCAAATCGCAGGACCAGCTTTCGCACCTCGTCCAGGAACTCCTTGACCTCAAGGTTCCCCCCGTCAGTCTTTTTCACATAAGGATGGGCGCTATAGGCCATCAGCCCGGGACCCAATGCGGCCCACTGGAAATCCGCTCCCCTGACATTTACGTCAAAGAAATACCGCAGGATATTCTTGCCCCCCAGTTCCTCACGCGGGTCCAGAAGAATGGACCGCATCCTGGTGAGCACATCGTCTTCCCAACCAAATGGAGCGTTCGGGTCCCGCTTGCGACATACGATCCAAACCGAGGTCGAGAGATTGGCCCTCTTCTGGGTAACCTTGTTCACCATCTCGGTCTGGATCGGCCAACTGGCCGTCACCACTGCCCCTGACCGAATCAGTGCACCTATAAGACTTTGCCAGGCATCTACCTCCTTGTTGGCGAAGACCACAACCATGCGCCCATCATCTTTCAGGGCATCCAGACTGCGTCGAAACGCATTGGTCATGCCGTCCTCATAGGTTTTCCGAGACTTTTCCGCATCCCCGCCATGCCTGGAATCGTCGTCGATCAACTCCCCGTCACCCTGACTTGGGTCCCAGGTGGGCGAGGGTCTTTGAAACACCTCCCGGAACTCCGGGCTAAAGTCGCCGATGATGCGCTTCTGCCAGATACGGAAGAAATTCATGAGGTCCGAATAGGGAATGGCATCGTAATAAGGAGGATCAGTGAAGCACAAATCCTGCCGTTTAAGCTCGGTCGCCAGACTGCTCACACACCGCACCATGGGCGCATCCGGGGCCTTGGAGCAAACCCGCAAGAAGGCCTTGACCCCATCGGAAACGGCACGGATACCTCCGGCGTAGTAGCGATCCCGTTCCGAGAGCGGGTTCGCCTCGGCAAAGTCCCATACCATCGGCAACTTGTAGCCCGCGATGGTGTGCTTTACTTCGCCATCCGAAGGTTCCCAACTGCACTGTGTGCTGCAATAGTCTATGAATCGCCCGAACACGACCGTCAGGTACACAGCCAGGGCTTCCGCGTGCTCCGGGTTTGTCTCCCGTATTCGAGCGATGGCTTGGCGTGTGTGCTTCAGGAATACCCCAGCAGCCAGAAGTTGACGGGGAGTAAACAGTTGCCGCCAATTCACGATTCCATAAAGTTGGACCCTGAAACCGAGTGAACCTTGCGGAGGGAGAGCTTCGTCGATTACTCCATACGGGACGCCACTGAACACATCCTCTATATCTTCAATTTGCACATCTGCCGCTTGGATTTCCTCATCTCCGGGAATCCGGTAGGTCTTCTCCGGCTTCTTTTTGCCTGGTACCCGCGATTCCACGCAAACCGCCGTCATCTGCATGCCCATCAGTCCACGTCGGCCTTGTTCTCGTATCTCGTTCATCGTCAACGCCAGCATATCCGGCCGACCTTTCTCGAAAGGACTCCACACCCCGGCATCGCTCTTGGTGCCTTTCCTGAGGAAGTCCTCCAGGGTGTCTTCCGTTACCCCCCAAGTCGTGAGAAAGGGATGGTCTTCGATCACCCGCGCACGCCGTTCGGAATTGGAAAGGTGCTCTTCCGTTAGCAGTTTAAAGGTGACGGCCTTTTTCGTGTTGTCAGGAACAGGCAACAGCGCGGTCCGCTTGCCCTTTTTCCTGGACAGCAGAAAGGTCTTGAGGATGGGTATCCGACCTTCGGTCTGGATGTCCCGCACGGTCCGTGCCCAGAGGTAGGCGACGGTGGGTTCGCCATTTACCACCGGGTAGTACTGGGCAAGGTCCTGGTGGGCGCGCTCCATGACCCACTGGCCCCAGGCCCGCACATGCCATGAAAGGTTCGCGGAAACATTAGAGGATTGAATTCGGGACTCAGGAAAGCTTGAATTAGTAGGTTTGGCCTCATGGATGTAAAATTGCCGCTCATCAGAAAAGTGGTAACGCTGCCGGCGCTTCTTCTTGCCACCGTACAATTCCTCCACCAAATCAGGCCATTCGTTCACGAATTCAGGCAAGGGCCAACTCTTGCCTGCAAACTGCTGAGGGTATTCCAATGTGCCTTTGAGCAGGAGCCATGCCACAGGATTGATATCCGAGGCCGAAGCATGGCATCCGAGCCACATCGCTTCAAGAGGGATGGCCCCGCCACCGGCGAAGGGGTCAAACACTTGCGGCGTCTTCCCTCGGTTTGCCTTGCGGATTGCCTTTCGCAGCCCCACCATGAACTCGCTGTCTTCAGCGTTCCAGGCCAGCACCCCGCCATCAATCGTCGGTTTTTCCTCAACCACAAGGTTCCCGTCCTCGTCCCTAGATTCGCTCTGCTCCACCTTTACCTCGCCACCGATGGCTTTGAGCATCTCCGCGCGTTTCCTCGGATCACCCGGATCGGGCAGGAGGGTGGCCAGCAGTGCAGCACGGCACGCCGCCAGGGGCCGGCGCGCAGGCCAGACATGGAAGGTTGAGATATACCCGCCTGACCGAACATTCTTCTCCCGTGGTGACAGGATGGACGCCTGCTCCAAGGGCATCAGTATTTCAATGAGACGGGGTTTGCTTGTTTGGCTCATTTCTCCAGACCTTTTATCATCTCATCCAAAGCAGCGAAGACAACGAGATCGGGATGATCCTGGGGTCGGGAACCGTGACCCCATCTTGTAGCGTTACCAGCAGCCCGAGTGGCGCGTTGTAAACCGTTTTCTCCAGAAAAGCCCTTAGTCCACGGGTATCTTCAAAAGGATCGACGCGTTTTCGATACTTGACCTCCACCGGTATCCTGCGCGTACCAATGGTGATAACGAAGTCAACCTCAGGTTCGGAGCCGCGGGCGGGATGATAAGCAACATCCAGGTTCGGGATGGACGCCAAGAAATATCCCAGGACGCTCTCGGCGATTCTGCCAGCCAGGTCAGAAAGATGGGGGCTCTTCGCCAATCCCTCGACATCGAGGGGGATCTCCTCCTGAAGCCATGCCGCGCGCAGCGCATGATCGCACAGGCATATCTTTGCCGGTGCAGTCCTTCGTTTGAGTCGAAGTTCAAGGGGTTCGATCAACCTCAGCAGCAACGTGGCATCCAGCGCGCGCAAGACGCCCCTTACCCGCTGCCAACTGTAGTCCTTCCGAAGAATGGTGCGGAGATCAGGGACGAAAACGGATGGCCCTGGCGATTGCCCCGCGTAACGGCAGGACAAACGGAATACTTCCTCTAACAGGGCCTTATCAGCGCGACGTGCCTTCCGAAGCCAAGGAAGATCGTGTTCCAGAACGCGCCGAATAACGGTTTCCGCCAGGTAGTCTGAGAGTTCCGGCCAACTCGGTTCAGGGGTTTGGTGTGCAATCGGATAGGCCCCCAGCCGCGAGAATGCCTCGAAGGAACGCAGCCGTATCTCCTTTGAAGCACCGGCTTGTGCTACGCCTTCGCGCCAGAACTCCTGCGATGTCAGGTCGCCTTGTCCGTTTGCCGGCCAACGAGGGGGTTGGGAGTGGCCCCAGCGCATTTCAGCTATCTCCCGCAGGAGAAGGGACCCCAGATCAAGGGTGGTCACCCGACCGGCCAAGCTGTCGCGGCCAGCGGCGATCTGGAGCGATGAGCTCCCCGTCACCAGAACGCGAACTGCATGGTTGTCAACCAAATTCTTGAGTTGTGGAGCCCAATCCTCCAGGTTTTGCACCTCGTCGAAAAAGAGGAATGCAGGCTCATTACGTCTTGCGGCTTCGTTGAATGATGCGTGAAGAACCTCACTTTCAAACCATCGCGCCACTTGCAGGATCGGTTCCGTCATCTTCGCGAGTGTGGCAAGTTCATCGAAAGGAACATACAGAACACGGGAAGGAGCCATACCGTGTAGAAGCAAATCTTCCAGCACCTGTCGCAGAAGGATCGTTTTACCGACCCTACGCGGACCTCGCAGCACGGTTGCCGGCGCAATTCCCTGGGTAAGCAATTGCTTTAACCGGGCAAACGGCCACCGGTGAAATGCCGGCATCGGCACCCCAGGCTTGCCGAACCACCACGGATTTATCGTCCGGAGATTGTCGGCCAATTCGACTGGCAGACTGCCGGATGGAAAGGGTTTGCTCGTCTGATCCTCTGCATTCATCGCCAACCCTCCTAATACTATTTCAATCAGGCTCCGCCTCCCGGAGTATGTCCCCAAAATTGATCGTGAAACTCTGCCTGGTCTTCACAGCCAACTTAAATGCCGGGTCCTGGACCCGATAGAGAAGGGGATTTGTGGCACAGTCCACCACCACATAGAGCCAGTATCGGTCCCGCACATTGACCGCTGTGGGCCACTCGTTTTCCGTCAATTGGACAGAACCCCGCCCAGCCCGGCCTTTGACCTCAATGGCGACGATCTGACCGTTCGCTCTGTGGCTTTCGAGATCATACCCCTTGGCCAGATGCGGCGATGACACATCCACCACGCGTGCGTTGAACCGATCCACTTCGAAGTTCGTGGCCACGCGGATGGCAATCGCCTCGATGTTCCTGTCATAGGCATCCTGGGCTTCAGGGCTGTCGTCGGGCACCACAAGGCCCACCGCCACACGCTCAAAGTTGACAATGTCCAGAAGATCCGCCCGGCGATGTTCCGATAGGAGCATGGCTGCCCGCTCTTCCTGCAGTTCTGCTTGCCGTGCCCTGATTTCCGCCAATCGGGCCTGTGCCGTGGTGTCGCCTGCACGTACCTTGCGCGAGTAATGCCCACGCTGCTCGGCGAGTTCAGCGGCCTGAAGGTCGAATCCACGTGCCAGGTCCTCCAGGCGCATCTCTACCTCGGCTCGAACCATGGTCCGCACCTGCTGAAGAAATTCGGATTCCGCAACTGCACGAGCATAGCTATCGCATTTCTGTACCTGCTCGTCTGGCATTCGCAACAGACGATTGGCTTTCCATAGACTCGCTTTTGGTGCGGGCTGGAGTGCCAGAAGGTGGTTAGGAGCACAGGTCAAGAACTCACCGTCTTCATTCCACCTTACTGCCAGGATACGCCGATCCATAAGATTGTGGCTGTGTTTCTTCCCATTCACCTCTTTCAGGTCGGCAAGTTCTCCGATCTGGCAGACGTAAAAGGCGACCCCGTAAGGTCTATCTACCGTGGGGTCAAGGAAAAGCGCCCCGCGCCCCGTGTCAGAGCCAAACCGCGAAATGACTTCATCGCACATCCCATCGAAGAACGGTTCCCCAGGTCGAAGGAAATGCACCCTCCTGCCGGCAAGTTCGCCAGGGGGGGGATCGCGCCGGACCGAGAGATATTCGGGAAGCCCATCCACAAGTCGGGACGAGATATTTTGCACCCAGGGACTGAGATTCCTTTCGAAGCTCACGCGAGCGGCCAGACTAAGATCCCCTGTCAAAGTGAGCCCCAGTGGAGAGGCACATTTCTCGACAAAGTTCTGTACATAGGCCGGCAGCAGGCGGGCAAAGTTCTCCACATCCATTTCGGATTGCAGTTGACCGATGCGCCGGCCCACGTCACCGAATCGAGATGCCTGCCGCCTCAACTTCTCCATCGCCTCCCGCTGCCTTTGAGTGGCGAGCCATGCATCCATTTCCCGCTTCCACTTGTCGGATTGCGGGTGCATCAACCTATCTAGAAGGAGATCCCGCATAGATGTCTCTGGAAGCAACTGCCCGACAACATCAAAAACCTTGTCGGTGCTAAGCGCCCTGCGAGCCTCATCAAGTTTCTCCAGGAGGACTGTAAGCACGTCTCCTTCTCGCGTATTTTGCGCTACGAGGTTGAAGATCCGGACTTCCGGGTTTCGCTGGCCGAACCGGTGCAACCTTCCCATTCGCTGTTCGAGTCTGGCAGGATTCCAGGGGATGTCATAGTTGACCATGATCCAGGCAAACTGGAGATTGATCCCTTCACCGGCCGCATCGGTTGCCACCATGAGGCTTGCGCTGTTTTGCGGGGGATTCAGCCGCGCAAGGTCCTCGGGCCGCATCAACTGGCTCCGAATCTCCACCGGCATGAAAAACACCCTTTGGCGCTCCCGCTCTGCCGCATCCATGCCGCCGTGAATCACCGCAACTCGATCCGTATATCCCATTGCAGCAAACTGATTCTGCAAGTAGACAAGAGTGTCCCTGTGCTCAGTAAAGATGAGGACTTTCTCCCGGTGGTACTCGGGCGAATCGATCAGTTCGCGGAGCTTTGTGAACTTCGCATCTTCCCTCACCTTGCGGCCAACATCCAGGATCCCGTCAATCAGCATCAACTCCTGTTCCCTCTGACTCGGGGTTTTAGGACGGACGGCCGTAAGAACCTGTTCCTCCAGTCGCTCACCGCTTTCCGTGCCTTCATCGGTAGGTTCGCTATCGTCTGCCGTGGCTGAATCGATCTGGGCGACCATTCGGTCCAGATCGGATGGAACCGCTGAATCACCAGCTTCCTGCAAGGCGATGCGTTTCTCCTTGATCCGTCGGAGGGATTCCATAAGAGCAAAGGTGGAGCTGGCGAGCCGCCTCTGGAGCACTGCAACGACCATCGCAGCCGCATTTCTGTTTAGCGCATGGTTGTTCTCGTAGCTCCACTTCAGATAAGCCGTGGCAGCATCGTAAAACAGTTCTTCTTCCGCCGTGAGCGTCACTGGAACAGTCTGGGCCAATCTCGGTTTGTAGATAGGCTGACCATCATAGGTGATCATTTCTTCCTTCAACCGGCGGAGGAAATGGCGGTTACGCTTTTCCTCAGAGAGGGTCAATACGGCCTCGGGTGTCGAGAATACCGCGCGGTCAAGCAGTCGCCAGATGGCGAAATAGGGAAACTCCTTGCCCATGTGGGGGGTCGCCGTGAGGAGCAATAGGTTTCGCGAATGCCGGGAAGCCGACTCTGCGAGTTGATAACGAAGGGTCTTGCTGTCGCTCCGATTGGGATCGCTCCAGGAGAGCTTGTGCGCCTCGTCAAACACGACAAGGTCGAAGTCCGGTGCTGTACGATTGAACAAACGCGCCTTCATCTGGGGAGTGGCTGCGGTGTCTACACTCATGATGATCAAGGCAGGATCTTCGTCGGTCAGTTGTTCACGATCTCGGAAATCAGCACCACGAAGGATTGTGAAGTTGAGTTCGAAGAAAAACCGAAGTTCCCTTTGCCAGTTGTAAACCAACCCTGCCGGGCAGCAAATGAGCACCCGCTTGATTCGCCCACGGTTGAGCATCTCCAGGATGTACAGGCCTGCCATGATTGTTTTCCCGGCGCCGGCATCATCGGCCAGCAGGAATCTGAGGGGAGAGAGTGGGAGGAGATTTTCATAGACCGCGATTCTCTGATGAGGGAGAGGCACAACGCGGGACAACTCCAGGCCATACGCCTTGTTGAAGATATGTCCGTTCCGTAACCGAAAGGCATCGACTACGAGTTTGACGGCATCCGGATCACCTTCGAAATCCAATTGGGTCGTCTGGTTCCGGACGATAGTCGGAAACTCGTCAACTTCCGAACCTCGCAGATACTCCGCTTGAAGCTCTTGAAGTCGCAGGAGTCTGTCTGGTTGCGGCTCATTTCGCCCATTTTCCCAACGGTTTACAGCGGCGAATGACACGCCTAGCTTCGCAGCAAACCGTTGCTGCGTTAACCCCATGGCCTTGCGCAACTTCCTGATTTTTTCGCCAATCATGTCTTCTTATACCACACTCCATAAACCAAAGCAAATAAAATATGACATTTGCTATATAGCACCAATAACCAAAATAACAAGGTTATGGGGCCACGCAGTAGTGCTTGACAAAGGAGGTATGGCGTTATCGCCTAGGTAGTGCTCATCCAGGAACGGGTACTTTCAGAGTACCTGGGAATGATCGCATGATTTCCGTTGAGACAAGTACATCTTTGATGGAGACTTCTGAGCACCACACCCATCATATCTGGCTCGTTGAGGATCAACGGGGCACGGAAGGAACCTCGCCACGAATCTCAACCAAAAAGGAGGTATCGCCATGAAGGTTTCAGAAGCAGCAAGACTTTGTCTGGAGTACCACAAGTCCCATTCGAAGGAACACTCCATGAAGGCGTACAATCTGATTCTTTCCAAACTCTGTGATGAATTCGGTGGCGAGGATCTAAAGGAAGTGACCACGGAAAAGATTCTCTCCTTCCTGAACCGGCTCACAGAGGGAAGAAAGCAACAAACCAAACGAAGCCGCTATGCTCATCTGTTGGCGTTCTTCAACTTCGTAAGAAACAACTTCGATCAGGACTTCCGAAATCCCTGTGACACACCAGTGTTGAAGAAGCTCTTCAGGGCTAGATCTTCTTATCACTGGGACATCATCGAAAAAGAGACAGTTGATGAGGTCATCTTCAGAACCTCTAAGCTGAGGAACCGGCTGATGCTGGAACTTATGGCAAGGGGTGGGATGAGAATCGGCGAGGTGCTAAAGCTTACCCCCTCAGATCTCACTGACCGAAGATTGACCCTCAGGGATCCCAAGAGCGGAAGGGAGCAAGAATTCATTTTCATCCCTCAGAAGCTCGCCGACCGGATCAAAGACTACATCCGGGAAAAAGGCATTGAGCCCAACGAGCGCATATTCCCCATCTGTTATGAGGCCGCCAGGGAGATGGTAGCGAAAGCCGGCAATGTGGTGGGGATTCATCTCAAGCCCCACGATCTTAGGCGCCATGCGGCCACCTACGCGAGTCGTTCGGGAGTGCCAATTGAGATCGTCAGCAAGGTAATCCTGCGCCATTCAAATCTGTCGACCACACAGATATACCTGGGTAAGATCAGCGACCTGGAAGCTATGAAATGGATCGATAATCTGTATGCCTAGATGAAGGTAGTCGGGGTGGAGGGAAAGGCTTTTGGGGGCTGACGGTTTCCTGTGATATCTTCCAGACCCACAGGGTATCTGCTTCTCGAAAAACCTTTGATATGTCTGAGTCATCCAAGCTTGGCACCGATTGCATTTATCCCCTTAGCGTTTTATCCATAGTCCATCCGCTCTTAATCGCAACC